>JAVBUK010000392.1:0-3404 GCA_031555345.1 Xanthobacteraceae bacterium
AGAACGAAAAAGCAACTGTAATGCTAGGCGCGCTCGGGCGTTGTTCCGTCAAGGCGGGAATTGGGTATGCCGGTCGGTCCGGCGGCCTGAGCATCCCGCCGCCGGCGCTCCGACGATAAGCGTATGATGCTGAAAAACAAAAGAAATTCAGGCGTCCCGGGGGCTTGGCGAGACCCCGAATTGGTGTCGCGGCGCGCCACCCTGTAAGGTCCGGGAGATCGATCGGGCACGGCTGGCATCCGAAGCCATGGCGGTGCCCGGAACACCGGATTGTGTTGGCGTGGCGCACCGGCCGTCTCGGCATTGGGTGCGGCCGCCGGGCGGTCGTCATACGGGGCCAGCATGCGCGTGCATATCTTTTCGGGCAGGTCGTTATCGGTGAAGACGCGCGGAGGCGTCGCCGGGTGCGTTCGTGCCGCCGCCCGGTTGCTCGCGCCGATGCTGCTGGGGTCGATACTGGTCGCACCGTTGCCGATCGTGCCGGGCCTGTCGCCCGCCGCGAGAGCCGGGAGTGCGACGGTGGACATCGGCTGCCTCTACCCGATGACCGGACGTGCCGCGATCTACGGCAAGGACAGTCTGGCGGCGGCCGAAATGGCCGTCGCGGAGATCAACGCCAAGGGAGGCGCGGCCGGCAAGCGGCTGCGGCTGCTGGTGGCCGATGACCAGTCGAAGCCGGCGTTCGCCTCGCGGATCGCCCGGAGCTACATCGTCGACGAAAAGGTCGACTTTCTGTGCGGCGGCGTCAGTTCGACCGTCGGGCTGGCGGTGAGCAAGGTCGCGCTCGAGCACAAGAAGATATTCATCGGGACCGACCACGCCTCGTCGCGGCTGGTGATCGAGAATTTCCACCCCTATTATTTCCGGTTGTCGAACAGCGTCTACCAGTCGATGTCGGCGGGCGCGATCTATCTCGCCGAACTGCAGAAGACCAAGAAATGGAAAACCATCGCCTTCATCGGTCCCGACTACGAATACGGGCACGGCGTGTGGGACGACCTTCGCGAGAAGCTCGACGAACTCGGGGTGTCGTACCGCGTCGTCGGCGAGTTCTGGCCGAAGCTCTACGAGCCCGATCTCACCCCCTACATCGCCGCGATCCGGCTCGCCAAGCCCGACATCGTGATCGACGGCCATTGGGACGGTGACTGGATCTCGTTCGTGCGGCAGGCGAAAGCATACAATCTGTTCGAGCACACCCGGGTGTGCAATTTCGACACCGGCGGCAGCTACGAGGTCATGGAGGCCCTGAAGGACGAGATGCCGCGAGGCCTGGTCCTGTCGACCCGTCACCACAACAATTGGCCGGACACCGCGGCCAATCGCCAGTTCGTCGCGCGCTTCCATGCGAACACCGGCCGTTATCCCAGCTACTCGGCGCACGGCGCCTATGCGGCCATGCACGCGATCGCCATGGCGGTGAACGCCGCCGGGGGCGTCGAAAGCACCGAGGCGCTGATCCGCGCGCTCGAGCAGCTGCGCCTCAAACTGCCCAAGGACCCCGACGGGTTCGAATCCTACCTCGATCCGGCGACCCATCAGGTCGTGCAGGTGCAGGCGATCGGCACCGTCGTGCACAACACCGACTTCCCGCCGGCCACCGCCATGCTGGGCAACTGGAAGGTCTATCCCGCCGATCTGCTGATGCCGTCGCGCGAGCTGATCGAGCGCCGTCGGCGGAATGCCGCCCCCGACGACGGGGTGAAGAACTGACCGGCCGAGGTCGCGCGGTCCCGCGACCTCGTACGCCGCCCGTGGGGTCGCGGCGTGACCGGTTCGGCCGGGTTTCGGGTCAGTCGATGTTGAGACGGTTGAGCCGCCGTTTCAGGGCGTAGCGCGAGATGCCCAGGATCTCCGCCGTCCGTCCCTTGGAGCCGTCCGCCTGCCGCAACGCCCGCAGCAGGATGTCGCGTTCGGTGGCGACCATCTGTTCGGTGATTCCGGCCGCCGAGGGGGCGCTCTCGAGCAGCAGTTCGGGGGGCAGATGCCGCGGCTCGATCACCTGGCCGGCGTGCAGGATCGTCAGCCGCTCGACCAGGTTGGCGAGTTCGCGCACGTTGCCCGGCCAGTCGTGGCGCTTGAGCAGCTCCTGGGTGGCTGGCGCGAAGGAGACGGCGGGGCTGCCGTCGGCCGCGGCCTGGCGTTGCGCCAGGTGGCCGGCCAGCATCAGAATGTCCTCACGCCGGTCGGTCAGGGCGGGCACCTGGATCGGCACCACGTTGAGCCGGTAGTAGAGGTCGGCCCGAAAGGTGCCGGCTTTGACTTCGGCCTCGATGTTGCGGTTGGTCGCCGCCACCACCCGCACATCGGCGGTGCGCTCGACCGATCCGCCGATCGGCCGGAACGCGCGGTTCTCCAGGAAGCGCAGCAACTTGGCCTGCAGCGCCAGCGGTATCTCGCCGACCTCGTCGAGAAACAGCGTGCCGCCCTGGGCGACTTCCACCAGGCCGACGCGCTTCTGATGGGCGCCGGTATAGGCGCCGCGCTCGGCGCCGAACAGTTCGGCCTCGAGCAGATGCTCGGGCAGCGACGCACAGTTGACCACCACCAGCGGTCCAGCGGCGCGCGCGCTCATCTGGTGCAGGTTTCGCGCCACCAGCCCCTTGCCGGGTCCCGACGGGCCGAGCAGCAGGATCACGCGGGCGCTGCTGCGGGCGACCACCTCGATCTGCTCGCGCAGCATGATCATCACGGGACTCAGGCCGACCAGTTCGGTGCCGTCCTCGACGGTCTGGTCCTTGCGCCGGATCGGGCGCGCGCCGGGACGCTCGACCGCGTTGCGGATCAGGCTGACGATGTCCTCGAGTTCGAACGGCTTGGCGATGAAATCCAGCGCCCCGAGCTTGACCGCCTCGACCGCCACGCGGATGTCGCCATGCGCCGAGATCATCGCCACCGGCAACTGGGGAAAACGGGCTTTGATCGTCGTCAGCAGTTCGAGGCTGGAGACGTCGGGCAACCGCAGATCGACGATCGCCATGTCGGGGAGCCGGCGCTCCAGTTTGGCGAGGCCTTCGGCGGCGCTGCCGGCGCTCTCGGCGCTGATGCCGTGGGCCTTGAGGCCGTAGATCAGCGACGCGACCAGGTCGTCCGCGTCGTCGATAAGCAGGACGGAGACCCGTGTCATCGCTCGCTTCCTTCCGCCAACGGCAGCCGCAACACCACGGTGGTGCCCTGGTCGACCGCGCTGAACATCTCCAGGTGACCGCCGTTGAGTTCGGTCAACTGGCGTGAGATCGACAGCCCCAACCCGGAACCGTCGTGCTTGGTGGTGAAGAACGGCTCCATGACCTGGCGCAACAACTCTTCGGACATGCCGATGCCGGTGTCGCTGAATTCGATCACGCCGGTCTCGCCGTCGCGCCATGCACGGATCGTCAGCACGCCGCCCCGGGGCATCGCCT
>JAVBUK010000057.1:0-3444 GCA_031555345.1 Xanthobacteraceae bacterium
CGCGGCGTCCGCGACACGAAACCGAGCCGCTCCTGCCAGTCGATGCGGTCGACCTTGTAGACGACGCCGTCGATGTCGTAGTCGAGGCTGCCGCGCTTGAACGCGATGTCGCGATGGAAGGCGATGAGCGCGTCGACCGAATCGCACACCCGCCCTTCCGGATTGATCTTGAATCCGACGGCCCCGAACCATGCCAGCATCCCGGCCTGGGTGTCGGCGGGCCGCTCCGTCATCTCGCCCCAGGCATAGGCGAAGAACCCGAGCGGCCGCGACCTGGTGATCGACGGGTCGAGCTGGCGCAACGATCCCGCCGCCGCGTTGCGCGGATTGGCGAACACCTGTCTGCCGGCCTCGGCCTGGCGCCGGTTGAGCGCCAGGAACGCCGACTTGGTCATGTACACCTCGCCGCGCACCTCACACACCGAGGGCGCATCGCCGCCGAGCCGGTGCGGCACGTCGTCCAGGGTCATCACGTTGGCCGTGACGTCCTCGCCCTCGGCACCGTCGCCGCGCGTGGCGCCGCTGACCAGCGTCCCGCCCTCGTAGCGCAAGGTGAGCGACAGGCCGTCGATCTTCGGTTCGGCGGTGAACGCAGGGGGCTGGTCGAGCCGCAGGAACCGGCGGATGCGGTCGACGAACTCGGTCACGTCGGCGTCGACGAAAGCATTGTCGAGCGACAGCATCGGCACGCGATGGCGCACCTTGGGAAAGCGGCCGGTCGGCACCGCCCCGACGCGGTACGACGGCGAGTCGGCCAGCACCAGTTCGGGAAAGCGCGCCTCGATCTCGGCGTTGCGCCGCCGCAGCGCGTCGTACTCGGCATCGCTGGCGCTCGGCGCGTCCTCCTGATAGTAGCGCCGGTCGTGCTCGCGGATCTCGTCGGCGAGCCGCTGGAGTTCCGCGCGCGCCTGCGGCGCGGTCAGCCGGTCGACGGGCACGAGCGCGGCATCGTTGTCGGTGACGTTGTTCGAAACCATGTGATCTTTCATTCCGCGACGCCCTCGGACGGGGTCCGACATCCGCGAATGCGGAGCGTCATGTTGTCGTGCGACGTCCGCCCTGTGCTGCGGTGTGTTGCCGCGGAAGGCCGGAAGCGCGCGGCAACGTCGTACCCCGAAACAGGGCCCGTGCATACCTCGATGCCGGTCATCGTGACCACTTTCGTATCGTCATGCCGTCAACCCGGTCGCTTTCCGCGGCGAGAGTCGCTGTGCGCATGGCTCGGCTCTTGCCCGTTTGAGATGCGGTCTGATAGCTCTTGTCACCAGTGGTACACATCGGTGCCGAACCGGCTTGGCCGGACATTTGGGAATATGGATTCTCAACATTCACCGTCGACCACTTTCATCGACCCCTTGCAACCACCCCCGGCGCAAGGATTTGTTTGCCGCGCCGATCCGGCGCCAAGATATACGGGGTTTCTGAATGGTAAAGACGTGCCTGAAATCGCTCTTGTCCGTTGCCGCGTTGGCGGCATGGACCGCCTCTTCGCAGGCCAATGACGTCATCAAGCTCAGCCTGACGCACCAGAACGCACCGTCCTCCTGGTACATCACCGACGGCATCAATCCCTGGATCAAGAAGGTCGAGGAAGCGACCAAAGGTCGGGTCAAGATCCAGCTCTACCCGTCGCAGACGCTGGTGAAGGGCGCCGATTCGTGGAAGGGTGTGAAAAGCGGCGTCACCGACATCGCCTGGTGCTTCCACGGCTATTGGCCCGACATGACGCCGAACGCCGACGTCCTCACGCTGCCGTTCCTGCCGTATCCGAGCGCGGAAAAAGGCGGCGCCGTGGCCTGGAAGCTGTTCGAGAAGTTTCCGGTCATCCAGAAGGAATTCTCCGACGTCAAAGTGCTGATGATGTGGGTCTCCAGCCCCTACTTCCTGGTGACCAGCAAGAAGCAGGTCAAGACGCTGGAAGACCTCAAGGGCATGAAGCTGCGGGTGACCGGCGGCCCCCCCACCGATCAGGTCAAGGCGCTCGGCGCCGTCCCGATGCTGATCCCGATGCCCGACATCTACGACGCCGTGGACAAGGGCGTGATCGACGGCATGGCCACCAACTGGGAAGCGATCCACGGCTTCCGCTTCTACGAAGTGGCCCCCAACTACTCCGTCATGCCGTTGTCGGCGGTGTATTTCACGCTGTCGATGAACAAGGCCAAGTGGAACAGCCTGCCGAAGGACGTCCAACAGCAGATCATGAGCGTCAGCGGATTGACGGGCTCGATGGCGATGGGCAAGGGCACCTACGACTCCGCCGAGCAAGGCGTGATGGATCTGATCAAGGCCGGCAGATTCGCCTACAACCGCTACAACCTGCCGGCCGAAGAACTGGCCCGCTGGCGCAAGCTGGGCGGCGAGCCGATCTGGGAAGAGTGGATCAAGAAGATGGAAGCGAAGGGGAACAAGCAGGCGCGCGAGCTCCTCAACACGACCCTCCAACTGATCGACGCCAACTGATCGACGCCAACGGAGATCATCGCCTCGCGGGACGTGCGCCCGCGAGGCTTCTCCCTGTCCCGGCCGCACCCGAGCGACGGAACAGCCGGATTGCGTCGCGAACCGCGCCCCCTCAGCCGGCCGCGGCCCGGATCAACCGCTCGGCCGCGGCGCGCGCCTCGTCGGTGATTTCGGCGCCGGCGAGCATGCGGGCAATTTCCTCGCGGCGGCGGTCGGCCGGCAGCTCGGCGACGCGGGTCGCGACCCGCTTGCCCTTGTCGAGCGCATCCTTGCTGATGAGATAGTGATGGTCGGCGCGGGCCGCGACTTGCGGCGCATGCGTCACCGCCAGCACCTGGACCTTGCGGCCGAGCCGCGCCAGCCGCACCCCGATCGCGTCCGCCACCGCGCCCCCCACCCCGGTGTCGATCTCGTCGAACACCAATGTCGGAGCGGAACCGCGGTCGGCGATCACCACCTTGAGGGCGAGCAGGAAACGCGCGAGCTCGCCGCCGGAGGCGACTTTCATCAGCGGCCCGGGTTGCGTGCCGGGATTGGTCCGCACCCAGAACTCGATCCGGTCGATGCCGTTCGGGCCGGCGGCATCGGAGCCGATTTCGGTGCTGAACCGGGCGCGATCGAGCTTCAATGGCTTCAATTCGCCGTTGACCGCCTTGTCGAGCTTGTCGGCCACCTGCCGGCGGCGGCCGGACAGTGCGGCCGCCGCCTCGGCATAGCGGTCGGCGGCGATCGCGGCGGCTTTTTCCAGCACCGCCAGCCGCTCCGCCCCGGCATCGATCAACGTGAGGTCGGCGGCGTAGCGCGCGGCCAGCGCGGCGAGATCGTCGACCGGCGAATTGTACTTGCGGCCGGTGGCCCGCAAGGCGAACAGCCGCTCCTCGATCCGCTCGAGCACGTGCGGATCGTGATCGGCACTCGCCAGTGCCCGGTCGAGATGACCGCCCGCTTCCTCCAGCGCGCCGAGCGCCGCGTCGATCGCCT
>JAVBUK010000032.1:0-5072 GCA_031555345.1 Xanthobacteraceae bacterium
CATCGTCACCGAAAAGCTCAAGGCCGGCGCGCCCGATCTGGTGCTGCGGCCGAACGTGGGCTTCTTCGGCATGCTGGACTTCCTGCGGGCGAGTGCGATCCTGCGGGTGGCCGAGCAGAGCATCCCCGAGATCAAGGAAAAGATCGTCGCGCTGCTGGGGTGAGCGCGGAGCATCGCCGCCCGCCGCGATGCCGCGAACCTTCCGCCTCGCAGGCTCGGCATTTGGGGTGCGCGTCGGACGCGCCGCACCGAAGCGCCGACACTGATCCCAGGAGCGGGTCGGTGGAATTTGTATCAGCCGCGGTCGGCTTCACCGCCCCATTCGATCTCGCCGCGAAATTTTTCGCCGCAGCAGCCTTTTTCGACCCAACGATGGTATTCTCGTAACCAGGCGTCGTAATCGAGCCGCTGTTGTTCCCGGCGCCTCACATTGGCGGATTGTTGTGGGGGTTCGGGCGCGGCGGCCGGTCGGATAGCCGGCGACACGTCCGTCGTGGGTGTTGCACTCTGAGCCATGGCTCAGCTCCAGCATCCATTGACGTTGTGGGCATTAGAGACGTCGCCCGCGCCGGATCGCTATTCCGACCACACCGCATCGGACAAAATGTCACGCCTCCGATTACGAGCTAATGCGTGAACAACAACGTGAAGATGTAATTTGCTGCACTTCAACACCGCAAATACACGCACCAACACGCGCGCCCGCGATGGGCGTCACCATCGCGGGCATGCGTAATGCACGTCTCCGGCCGCTGCCGGCACCTGTCCGTGCGACCGCGGCCTTGGCGACATCCGGACGATCCCGGGATCGTCCGGATCCTGCTTCAGCTGATGAAAAACGCCTGCGTGCCGTGCGCCTCGATCGCCGACGCCAGACGCGACAGCGCGTGAACATAGGCGGAGCTGCGCATCGTCAGACCGCGCGCCTTCGCCTGCTTCCAGATCGCGACGCCTTCTTCCTCCATGATGGCCTGCAGGCGCTGGTGGACCTCGGGGAGAGTCCAGTAGAGCCCCTGACGGTTCTGCACCCATTCGAAATACGAAACCGTCACGCCGCCGGCGTTGGCGAGAATGTCCGGCAGGACGATGACGCCCTTGCGGGCCAGGATCTCGTCGGCATCGGGCGTCAGCGGGCCGTTGGCCAGTTCGAGCACGATCTTGGCCTGCACCCGTTCGGCGTTGCCCTTGTGGATCATGTCTTCCAACGCCGCCGGGACCAGCAGGTCGCATTGCGTGGCGACCAATTCGTCACCCGAGATCGCGGTGATGTCCCGTCCATTCGCCAGCGCCGCGATCGACCCGTTTTCCTTGGCGGCCAGCAGCGCGTCGATCCCAAGCCCGGTCGGGCAATAGATCGCGCCCGCCGAATCCGAGACCGCGACAATCCGATAGCCGTCGGCGCTGAGCAGACGGGCGATGTGCTGGCCGGCGTTGCCGAAACCCTGGATCGCCACCTTGGCGCTGGGCTGCAGCCCGAGTTCCTTGGCGAGGCGGCAGATCAGATAGTAGCCGCCGCGCGCGGTGGCGTCGTCGCGCCCGAGCGAGCCCCCCAGGCTGATCGGCTTGCCGGTGATCACGCCCGGGCTCAACTGGCCGACGATCGAGGAGTACTCGTCCGCCATCCAGCCCATGATCATCGAGTTGGTATAGACGTCGGGCGCCGGAATGTCGCGATCGGGGCCGAGAATTTTCGAAAACGCCTGCACGTAGGCGCGCGACAGACGTTCCAGCTCGGTCTTCGACAACGTGCGCGGGTCGACGCGGACCGCACCCTTGCCGCCGCCATACGGCAGGTTCATCACCGCGCACTTGAAGGTCATCCAGAACGCGAGCGTCTCGACTTCCGCATCCGACACGTCCGGATGGAAGCGGATGCCGCCCTTGGTCGGACCTCGGGTATCGTCATAGCGGCAGCGCCAAGCCATGAACGACTTGCGCGATCCGTTGTCCATCCGGATCATCAGACGGACCTTGGTCGTCTCGCGCGGATATTTGAGTTTCTCCAGGACGTCGCCATCGAGATTGAGATGGCGCGCAGCCTCGTCGAGACGAGTGAGGGCTTGATCGAGCAAGGAAACATCCGACATTCGCGTACCTTCCACACACAGACGCGATGGAGCGGAGTCGGGCTCAATCTCCGGAACTGGCCATTGATGCGGACACATCAACCAGGCGCACGCGCTGGTGATCGAGGGCGGACAACAACCCTCATACGCGAGCAGCGTACACGAAAGGCGCGGCAGCGCTTCATCGTCGACAACAGGGGGTATTTATTTTTACTGCTACCGCTGATGGACGTCAACCACTCGCTGCGCCGCCGGCCGTCGTGGACTCCACCCAAAAGTTCCCACCAGGCGGGCAGAACCCGCATAAACGCCGCGAATTTCCCACGCTGCGACGTGCGGCTGGCTCACGACGCGGACCGGTCCGATTCCGGCGCCCCCGCCCCGGCGGACGACCGCCGCGCCCGGAAGAAATCGCGCAGCAGTTCGCCCGCTTCGCGCTCGCCGACCCCGCCATAGACGTCGGGGCGATGATGGCAGGTCGGCGAAGCGAAAAACCGGACCCCGTTCTCGACCGCGCCGCCCTTGGGATCGGCAGCACCATAATAGAGCCGTCGGATGCGGGCGAACGAGATCGCCGCCGCACACATCGCGCATGGCTCCAGGGTCACGTACAGGTCGCAGTCGACCAGCCGCGCGGATCCGACCGTCGCCGCGGCGGCACGGATCACCAGCATCTCGGCATGGGCGGTCGGGTCCCGGCTGGCGAGCGGCCGATTGTGGGCGCGCGCGATCACCTCGCCGGCCCGCACGATCACACCGCCGACCGGCACCTCGCCGGCGGCTGCGGCAGCCCGCGCCTCGGCGAGTGCCAGATCCATGAACGACGGCTGCGTCATGCTCGTTTCGCCTCTCGAACTCTGCTATCAGGCGGCTCCCTTATCAACGAAGCCGGCCATGCCCCGCAATCCCCGACATCCCCCTGGTTCCTCATCGACCGGCAAACCCGGTTCCGGCGCCCGCGGCCGCTCCGGCGGACGCGCCCCCGACAGACCCCGCGCCGACAAGTTCCGTTCCGGAAAACCGGATACCGACCGTCCCGGTCGATTCCGTTCCGGAAAACCCGGTGCTGACAAGAATCACGCCGATAAATTCCGGTCAGCGCGGCGGGACGACGGATCACGTTCCGACCAATATCGTTCCGGCCGACCCGAAGCTGACGGCACCGGCCCGCCGAGATTCCGTTCCGGCTCACGTGGCGCCGACAAACCTCGCTTCGACAAGTTCCGTTCCGGCAAACCCGGCGCGGGCAGGTCTGATGCAGGCAGGCCTGATGCAGGCAAATTCCGCGCTGACAAATCCGGCGCTGAGCCGCGCCTCGGCAAATTCCGTTCCGACAAGCCAGGCACCGGCAGACCCGGCGCGAACAGGTTCCGCTCCGATAAATCAGGCGCCGACCGGCCGCGTTTCGACAAATTCAGGTCTGGCGGGCACGGCAGGCCTCGTCCGGACCAATTCCGTTCCGCCGGTCCCGACACCAACGGATCGAACGCGGACCGCGACGCCTCGACAGCCGTTGACCGCATCGCCAAGGTGGTGGCCCGCGCCGGCCTGTGCTCGCGTCGCGACGCCGAGGAGTGGATCGCCGCCGGCCGTGTCACCGTCAACGGCACGGTGATCTCGTCGCCGGCCCTCAACGTGACCGCCCGCGACCGCATCAGCGTCGACGGCGCGCCGTTGCCCGAGCGCGAACGCACCCGGCTGTTCCTGTACAACAAGCCGCCCGGGCTGGTGACCACCAACGCCGACCCGGAAGGTCGTCCGACCGTGTTCGAGCAGTTGCCGAAGAACCTGCCGCGGCTGTTGTCGGTGGGCCGGCTCGACATCAACACCGAAGGCCTGCTGCTGCTCACCAACGACGGCGGACTCGCCCGGGTGCTCGAGCTGCCGGAAACCGGATGGCTGCGCCGCTATCGGGTGCGCGCGCTCGGCCACGTCACCCAGGCCGATCTCAACGGCCTGCGCGACGGCATCACGGTCGACGGTGTTCCCTACGGCGCGATCGAGGCGACGCTCGACCGCGAGCAAGGCGCCAATGTGTGGCTCACCTTCGCGATCCGGGAAGGCAAGAACCGCGAAGTCAGGAACGTGCTCGGCCATCTCGGGCTGCAGGTGAACCGGCTGATCCGTGTGTCGTATGGCCCGTTCCAGATCGGCGAACTCGCCGAGGGCGCAATCGAGGAAGTGCGCACGCGGGTGCTGCGCGACCAGCTCGGCGCTCGGGTGCTCGAGCTCGCCGAATGCGATTTTTCCGGGCCGATCGTCCAGCGGGCGCCGGATGAAGGGCCCCGCCTCGCGCCGCCGCCGGAGCGCTCCGGGCGGCTGCGTGATCACGGCCCCCATCGTGGCGAGCGCGATCAGCGCCCGGCCGGCGGAAGCCACCGGGACGACCGGCGCGGTCCCCGCCCGCATCGGGCTGACGATACCGACCGGCCGCGGCGCTTCGGCAATGATCGCCCAGGTGAGGGACGCCCGCGACGCTTCGGCGATGACCGGCCACGCGACGCACGCCGTCGCGACGATCGGCATGGAAGCGATCGGCCACCGAGGCCGGAGGGTCGTTCGCAGCGCTTCGGTGACGATCGGCCACGCGACGCACGTCATCGCGACAGTGAGCGGGACGATCGGCGGCGATCCGAGGGCCGCCCGCGGCGTTTCGACAACGATCGGCCGCGCGATTCGCGTCGCCGCGACGATCACCATGAGCGTGACACCGAACGGCCGGAGGGCCGTCCGCGCCGCGGGCACGCCTGGCGCCAAGAGGACGCGCCGCTGCGACGGCACTATCGCGGCTCGCGCAACGAAGAACACCAGCACGACCGCCAGGGGGTGAATCAGGATGTGAACCAGGGCGCGACGACCAAGCGCTCGGGCCTGATTGCCGATCGCAAGGGCCGCCGCGTGCTGGTCGAGCGGTTCGGCACGGCGGAAACGCCGGCCCGGCCGCCACACCCGGCACACCGCGGCGAAAAGCCTGGCAGGCCCGGAAAACCATTCAAGCCACGCGGA
>JAVBUK010000203.1:0-6527 GCA_031555345.1 Xanthobacteraceae bacterium
CCCGGGCTGACCGCATCCTTGGGGGGGCTCGCCGCCGCGGCCGCGGCGGCCACGCTTCTCAACTTCTTCCATCCTTTTGATGCGGCGGCGACCGACCTGGTGATCCACGCCGCCGCGGTTGCATTGGTTGTCGCCGCCAACCACTGGTTCGGCGGACGGCTGCTCGACAAAAATTCCGGCAGGCCGGCGTAACCCGAAGTCACGAGGGAGCGAACTCCAGCATGTCGCGCAAGAGCGGTCGCAAAACGGTCGCCGATCTCGCGACGCAGACTCAATCCAGGGGCGATGACCCGGCGATGGCCCGGCCATCGCCCCCTTCAAGGAGAATTCGCATGACGCTTCGTTCGCGCATTGCCGCCCTGGCTACCGTTGCGCTGTTCGGTTTCGGCCTCGCCCTTTCACCGGCAGCCCGGGCCGACGACATGATGAAGAAGGACACCATGTCGAAGGGCAGTATGGCCAAAGACACCATGGCCAAGGAGCCGATGAAGAAGGACACGATGGCGAAGGACGGCATGGCCAAGGACACCATGGCCAAGGAGCCGATGAAGAAGGACGAAATGAAGAAATAGCCGCCAACCGTGGGGACGCCGGGCCGCCTCGCGTGGCCCGGCACCTGTCACCGCGCAAGCCCACAAAAAACGCTGTCGGGAGCCCCGGGAACCGATGTCTGCCCAGTCGACCGCCCCGTCCGATCCGCCGGCACACGCCACGTCGGCCGTCGTCCATCCGGCATGGGTGAGGATCACCCATTGGGTCAACGCGCTGGCGATGCTGGTCATGATCGGTTCCGGCTGGCGGATCTACAATGCCTCGCCGCTCTATGCCTTCACCTTCCCTCCCGGCATCACGCTGGGGGGCTGGCTCGCCGGCGCGCTGCTGTGGCATTTCGCCGCGATGTGGGTGCTGGTCGTCAACGGCCTCGTGTACGTCACGCTCGGCATTGCCACCGGGCGTTTCCGCCGCAAGCTGTGGCCGATCCCGCCGGGCGAGGTCGTCGCCGATTTCGTCGCAGCGCTCACCGGGCGGCTGTCGCACCACGACCTCACGGTCTACAACGCCGTGCAGAAACTTCTTTATGCCGGCGTCCTGATCGCCGGCGCGGTGGTCGTGCTGTCCGGCATTTCGATCTGGAAGCCGGTCCAGTTCCAGGAGCTCACCGCCGTGTTCGGCGGCTACGACACCGCCCGGCACGTCCACTTTTTCGCCATGGCGACGATCGTCGCCTTCCTGGTCGTGCACCTTGCGCTCGCGCTCATCGTGCCGAAGAGCCTGCGGGCGATGATCGTCGGCCGCTGAGCGACCCGAAGCCCCGACTGGAAACCAGGAGACCCCCGATGTCCCGCATCCGCAAAGCCCCTCCGGGCGTCGACCCAAGACTGCTGATCAGGGACGCCGCCAGGCTCCTGCCCGATCCCTCGCGCCGGCTGTTCCTGCGCGGCGCGGCGAGCCTCGGCGCCCTCACCATGCTCACCGGTTGCGACATCGTCGACGGCGACGCGGCCGAAGACGCGCTGCGTCATGTGTCGCGGTTCAACGACCGGATTCAGGCGCTGCTGTTCGATCCCGACAAACCGGCCCCGATGTTTCCCGAAAGCGCGATCACCCGGCCGTTTCCGTTCAACGCCTATTACGGCGAGGACGAGGCGCCCGAGGTCGACGGCGAAACCTACGCCCTCGAGGTCGGCGGCCTGGTCGACGACAAGCGGAGCTGGTCGCTCGCCGACTTGTACGCGCTGCCCGAAGTCTCGCAGATCACCCGCCACGTGTGCGTGGAGGGCTGGAGCGCGATCGGCTCGTGGCAGGGCGCCTCGCTGCGCGACTTTCTCCGGCGCATCGGCGCCGACACGCGGGCGAAATACGTCTGGTTCCAGTGCGCCGAGGGCTATTCCAACACGATCGACATGCCGACCGCGCTGCATCCGCAGACCCAGATGACCTTCAAGTTCGACAACCGGATCCTGCCGCGCGCCTACGGCTTCCCGCTCAAGATCCGCATGCCGACCAAACTCGGCTTCAAGAATCCCAAATACGTCACCGCGCTCCATGTCACCAACGACGACCACGGCGGCTACTGGGAGAACCAGGGCTACAACTGGTTCAGCGGTTTGTGAACCGGGGGCGGTTGACCCATCGGGGCGGCGCCGCGGCGTCGCGTATCGTGCGACGCATGCTGCGGGCGCGCATGCGGGCCCTCAGCCGCAGTCCGCCCCGCCGCGATCCCGACCGAACCGCCGAGAACGACTGAACCCAGACGAAGAACACCGGGACCATCAACAACGACAGCACCACCACGGCGATCATGCCGCCCATCACCCCGGTGCCGAGCGCCTGCTGGCTCTTGCCGGCGGCACCCGAGGCGATGACCATCGGGGCGACGCCGAACACGAAGGCGAACCCGGTCATCAGGATCGGTCGAAAGCGCAACCGTGCGGCCTCGAGCGCGGCCCGCGCCGGGGGCTTGCCGGCGGCGACCAGGTCGCGCGCGAAGCTGATGATCAGGATGGCGTCCTTGGCGGCGAGCCCGATGATGGTGATCAGCCCGATGGTGAAGTACACGTCGTTGGGCATGCCGCGGACCATCACGGCGGCGACCGAGCCGAGCATCCCGAGCGGCACCACCATCAGCACCGCCACCGGGATCGTCCAGCTCTCGTAGAAGGCGGCGAGCAGCAGGAACACGACCAGGGCCGACAGCGCGAGCAGGAACGGCGCCTGCGACCCGGCCGCCTTTTCCTGCAGCGATTGACCGGTCCACTCGAACCCGAACCCGCGCGGCAACTGGCGTGCCAGCTTCTCCATCTCGGCGATCGCATCACCGCTGGTGAAGCCCGGCCGGGCCGAGCCGCTGATCCGCACCGACGGGTAGTAGTTGAACCCGACCACCTGGCTCGGACCGACCGACCATTTCACGGTGGCGAACGACGAAAACGGCACCAGCCGGCCCTGGTTGTTGCGGACGTTGAAACCGAGAACGCGGTCCGCCTGCATGCGGGCGTCGCGATCGGCCTGGACGATCACCCGCTGCATCCGGCCGCGGTTGGGAAAATCGTTGACGTAGGCGGAACCGAGATTGGTCGAGATGGTGCTGTTGATGTCCTGGAACGCGACGCCGAACGCCGCGGCCTTCTCGCGATCGATCGCCAGCTCGAGCTGCGGCGCCGGCGGCAGCCCTTCGACATAGACGTCTTGCAGCACCGGACTCCGGCCGGCGGCGGCGAGCAGCTGGTCCTTGGCCGCCATCAACTCGGCGTATCCTCGCTGCGCGCGGTCCTGCAGGCGGAAGCTGAACCCGGACGAGTTGCCGAGATTGTCGATCGGCGGCGGCTGCAGCGCCGAGATTTCCGCGTCGCCGATGTTCCTGAGGCTGCGGTTGATGTCCGCGACGATGGCCCCGGCCGAATCGTCGCGGCCGCGTTCCGACCAGTGGTCGAGGGTGATGAACGCCTGGGCGGTATTGGCGCCCTGGCCGAGAAAACTGTACCCCGTGAGGAAGGTGACGTTGTCGACGCCTTTCCGCTGCAGCAGGAACGTCTCTGCCTTCTTGACCACGTCGAGGGTGCGGTTGAACGAAGCGTCGGCCGGGGTCTGGATGTCGGTGGTGATGAAGCCCTGGTCATCCACCGGCAGAAACCCGGCCGGAAGGCGGACGAACAGCCAGCCGAGCCCGGCCACCACCACCACGTAGATCAGCATCAGCCGGCCGACGCGGCGAAGGCTGGTCTGGACCACGCCGCCGTAGCCCTGCCGGGTCCGGTCGAGCGTGCGGTTGAACCATTGGGCCCAACGGCTGCGGTGGGCATGGTTGCCGACCGGCTTGAGTACGGTCGCGCACAAGGCCGGCGCGAGCGACAGCGCCATCAGGGCCGACAGCGCGATCGCCGACACCATCGTGACCGAGAACTGGCGATAGACGATACCGACCGACCCGGGGAAGAACGCCATCGGGATGAACACCGCGCACAGCACCAGGGTGATGCCGAGAATCGCCCCGGAGATCTGGCGCATCGCCTTGCGGGTGGCCTGGCGCGGCGAAAGTTTCTCCTCCATCATGATGCGTTCGACGTTCTCGACCACCACGATGGCGTCGTCGACCAGGATGCCGATCGCCAGCACCATGGCGAACAGCGTCAGCATGTTGATCGAGAAGCCGGTCAGCAGCAGGACCGCGCAGGTGCCGAGCAACGCGACCGTCACCACGACGATGGGAATGAGGGTGTAGCGGATGTTCTGCAGGAACAGGAACATCACGATGAACACCAGTCCGACGGCTTCGACCAGCGTCCACAGGACCTTCTGGATCGAAGCTTCGACCACCGGCGTGATGTCGTAGGGAATTTCGTACTTGATGTTGGCCGGGAAGAACTTCGACAGCTCCGCCATCTTGGCGTGGACGGCGCGGGCGGTGGCGAGCGCGTTGCCGGTCGGCGCCAGCAGCACCGACAGCCCGGCGACCGGCTTGCCGTTCAGCCGGGTGGTGAACTGGTAGCTCATCCCGCCGACTTCGATGCGGGCGACGTCGCGCAGGCGGACGGTGGAACCGTCGGCGTTGGCGCGCAACACGATGGAGCCGAACTCGTCGGGCGCGGAGAACTGTCCCTTGACCAGCACCAGGGCGGACACCGGCTGCGACGGCCGGCTCGGTTCGGCGCCGACCCCGCCCGACGCGACCTGGGCGTTCTGCGCCTCGATCGCCTTGGTGACGTCGTCGGCGGTGAGGTTGTAGCCGACCAGCTTGTCGGGATCGATCCAGACGCGCAGCGAACGCTCGGTCGAATAGAGCGTGGCGCGGCCGACGCCCGGCAGACGCCGGATCTCGCCCAGCACGTTGCGAACCATGAAGTCGCCGAGCGCGACCTCGTCGAGGCTGCCGTCGGTCGACGACAGCGTGATGATCTGCAGCACCGCGCTGGAGGCTTCCTCGATCAGAATGCCCTGCTGGATCACCGCCCGCGGCAGCCGCGCCTCGACCCGCTTGATGCGATTCTGCACCTCGACCGAGGCGAGACTCGGATCGGTGCCCGGCACGAAATTGGCGAGAATTTCCACCTGTCCCAGCGAATCGCTGGTCGACTCGAAATTGAGGATGCCGCTCGCGCCGTTGAGCTCCTCCTCGATCAGCCGCGTCACGCTGGTGTAGAGGTTCTCCGGCGAGGCGCCCGGATAGCTCGTACTGATCGCGATCGAAGGCGGCGCGATGATCGGATACTGGGCGACCGGCAGGAACGGCAGCGCGAGCACGCCGCCGAGGCAAACGAACAGCGCCACCACGACCGCGAAGATCGGCCGATCGATGAAGAAGCCAGACATCCCGGTCTCCGTCAGTGCGCCGACGAGACGATCTGGTCGGGCCCGACGGCCGGTTCGATCCGGGCTGTCTTGGTTCCACCGGGGTGCCACGGCGCCGGAGCGACCGTGTCGCCCGGTGCGAATTTCTGGAACCCTTCGACGATCACGCGATCGCCGGGCGCGACGCCGTCGAGCACCACCCATTGCTCGTCGACCAGACGACCGAGCCGGACCGGCTTGGCGACCACGCGGTTGTCGCCGCGCACCAGGAAGAGCTGGCTGCCACCGGCGTCGTCACGCCGCACCGCCTGCTGGGGAACGGCCAGCGAGTCGGAATCGATGCCCTGCTCGATCTGCACGCGCACGTACATGCCCGGAAGAAGTTCGCTCTTGGGATTGGGGAATTCGCCGCGCAACGTGACCTGTCCGGTGCTGGGATCGACGCTCGCGTCCGAGAACAGCAGCCGTCCCGGGTGTGCGTAGACCGATCCGTCGCCCAGCTCGAGCCTCACCTTGGCGGCGTCGGGGGCCACCTGCTCGAGGGCCCCGCTCTCGAAATCGCGCCGCAACTGGCGCACCTCCTCGATCGATTGGGTGAAATCCGCGTATACGAGATCGAGCTGCTGCACGGTCGCCAGATGCGTCGCCTCGTTCTGCCCGACCAACGCGCCTTCGGAAACCAGCGCACGGCCGACCCGGCCGCTGATCGGCGAGCGAACGCTGGTGTAACCGAGATTGAGCTCGGCCCGCGCGACGTCGGCCTTGCGGGCGGCGACATCGGCCTGCGCCTGCCGCCGCAGCGCCAGCGTGGTTTCGTACTGGGCCTGAGTGGTGGCATTGCCCTCGATCAGCTTGGCGGACCGCTCGGCGTTCTTGATCGCCTGATCCTGAACCGCCTCCGCCTTGGCCAGCGCGGCCTTGGCCGCCTCGAGCTCGACCTGGAACGGCCGCGGGTCGATCCGGTACAGGACTTCGCCCGCCCGAACGTCGGCACCCTGGGTGAAGTCGCGCCCGACCACGATGCCGGCGACCCGCGCCCGCACTTCGGCGATTCGCACCGGCGCGATGCGGCCCGGCAGCTCGCGAATATTGGGCCGCGGCGCCGGCTGGAGCGTCACCACCGCGACGCGCGGCGGTTCCGCCTCCGCGGTCGCAGCCGTCGGCTGGGCTTCGCTGCACGCGGCAACGCCAGCGGCGACTGAAAACACGGCAAGCAACCGAATGCCAAAACCTCGAAC
>JAVBUK010000066.1:0-5763 GCA_031555345.1 Xanthobacteraceae bacterium
CGAGAACCGTTATGTCGGCATGAAATCGCGCGGCATGTACGAGACGCCCGGTGGCACCATTCTGCACGCCGCCCACCGGGGCATCGAGTCGATCACCCTCGACCGTGGCGCCGCGCATCTCAAGGACGAGTTGATGCCGAAGTATGCCGAACTCGTCTACAACGGGTTCTGGTTCGCGCCCGAACGCGAGATGCTGCAGGCGGCGATCGACCGCAGCCAGGAGTTGGTCAGCGGCCGCGTGCGCATCAAGCTGTACAAGGGCAACGTCTCGGTGGTCGGCCGCGACAGCCCGAATTCGCTCTACGACCAGGAACTTGTCACCTTCGAGGAAGGCGCGGTCGCCTACGACCAGCACGACGCGGAAGGCTTCATCAAGCTCAACGCACTGCGCCTGCGCACCCTCGCGCAGCGGAAGAAGAAGCTGAAGTTGTAGCTGCTGGTTTCGCCAACTCGCACAGACAGCTCTTCCGGCTCGGCTGGCGCCGCCAGGTCCCCGACCGCGGTGCCTGGATCACCGTCCCGCTCGACCGCGGCTGGCACCCGAGCCCGGCTCGGTTGGATCCGCGCCAAAATCGCGTGGAACAAGCTGTTGGGCATGGCGGAGGGCGATTTTTTCGAACTCGCCAAGCGCGGGCGTCGCCGACCGCTCGCGAGCCCTGATCATGACGATGTCGCGCGCGATTTCGGGATCCAGCAGCGGCCGGGCGGCAACCCTGCTATGGAGCGTCGCGGCGCGGGCGTAGGTCGGCAGAACCGCCACGCCGAGGCCAGCTTCGACCAGCGCCAGAACAGTCGTGATCTGAGACACCTCGTAGGCCGGCGTAAGCGGCACCCCGGCGGTTTCGCAGCCGGTCTCCACCAGCAGGCGAATTCCACTGTCGCGTGTCAAGGTGATCAGCGCCTGGTCCCGCAAGTCTTTCCAGGATGCGGTCGCCGATCGCGCAAACGGGCTGTCCGAATCGCAGAACAGCATAAGGCTGTCGCGGGCGATGGGGGTACGTGCGATACCGTCCTCGGTCGGTGCGAAGGTGCCCAGGCCGCAATCGGCCCCTCCAGTTCGCACCGCTTCGACGATTTTGTCGGTGCGGGTGTCGACAGGCACGATGTGGATGCCCGGGAACCTGTCGCGCATATCGGCGATCACACGTGGCAGGATCACTGCCGCCAGCAGCGGCGGAGCGGCGACAACGATCCTGCCACGCTTGCGCGCGGCAAGATCGCTGACGTTGCGCACGGCGAAATCGAGGTCTTCAATGATCTTTGTCGATGCGGTCTGGAATTCCTGTCCCGCCTCGGTCAACTCCACGCGGCGGGTCGTCCGGTGGAAAAGGAGCATTCCAAGTTCGCGCTCCAGGTCTTTCACCAGTTGGGACAACGCGGGCTGCGCCAGATGCAGCCGCTCCGCCCCCTTGGTGAAAGTACGCTGCTCGGCGACCGCAAGAAATGCCTTGATCTGCCGCAAGGTGATTGCCATGGCGAAATTTATAACAAAACAGTCTCAATTTATACAATAAAGCAGAATTCCGTATGAGTGACCTTCAATGCCAAGCTTGGCATCGGGGCCGCACCGGTGCGTGGTCAGCATGGGATTGCCGGAAAGATCGCTCTCGCAAGACCGGTCCGGATCCCGACGCCTTCCCTGGCCCGCGGTCTGCGTTTTCCGAATTGCCGCCGCTCGGCAGCCTTGGGGCAAAACATGCATCAATATCCTGACTTGAAACTCTTCATAGGCGGCATCTGGAGAGGGACCCGAGACGGGTTGCCCGTCCTCAACCCGGCGGATGAAAGCACCATCGGAGCCGTACCGGTTGCGACCCGCTCCGACCTTGATGCGGCGCTGGAAGCGGCGGCGCAGGGGTTCAAGGTCTGGAGTGCCACCGCACCGCGCAAGAGGGCGGAGCTCCTGCTCCGGGCTGCCATGCTTATGCGCGAGCGAATGGATGACATCGCCCATTCGATCACGATGGAGCAGGGCAAGCCGTATTCCGAGGCACGACTGGAAGTCGTTCGCGGCTGCGAGTTCTTCGAATGGGACGCCGGCGAAGCCCAACGCACCTATGGCCGCGTGATCCCGAGCGAACCCGGTATCCAATACATCGTGCTGCACCAGCCTGTCGGCACGGTGGCCGCGTTCTCTCCCTGGAACTTCCCGATGAGCCAGCCCTCACGCAAGATCTCCGGGGCCCTCGCCGCGGGCTGCTCCATCATCATCAAGGCATCTGAGGAAACGCCGGCCGGCGCGTTTCATATCGCCCGCGCCCTGCACGATGCCGGGCTTCCGCCGGGAGTCTTCAACCTGGTCTTTGGTGTCCCGTCCGAGATTTCCGATTATCTCATCCCGCAAAAACAGACCCGGTTGGTCGCCTTCACAGGGTCTACGGCGGTTGGCAAACATCTCACCAAGCTTGCGGCCGAGCACATGACTCCGGTGCTCATGGAACTGGGTGGCCATGCACCGGTCATCGTCTGCGATGACGTCGACCCGGTGGCCGCCGGGGTGGCGTCGGCATCACGCAAGTTTCGCAACTCGGGGCAGGTCTGCACCTCGCCGACACGCTTCTATGTCGAAAAGCGGATCTACGAAGCCTTCGTCAAGGCGTTCGTGGACAAGGCACGCTCCATTGTCGTGGGCAACGGATTCGATCATGCGACCCAGATGGGGCCGTCGGCCAACCACCGCCGAATCGAAAGCCTGGAGCGCATGGTGGCGGACGCGAAGTCAAAAGGCGCGCGCCTGCTGGCAGGCGGAACCCGTTTGGGAACCCGCGGTTACTTCTTCGCCCCGACGGTATTTGCCGACGTTCCAGACGATGCGGTGGCGATGAGGGAGGAACCGTTCGGGCCACTCGCGCTGATCAATCCCGTCTCGTCCATCGACGAGGCTATTGAGAAGGCCAACTCGCTGCCCTTCGGATTGGCGGCCTATGCCTTCACTCACCGCGCGAGCAATGTCGAACGTCTGACGCTCGGGATCGAAGCGGGCAACGTGTCGATCAATACCCTTGAAGCATCGGTTGCCGAAACGCCTTTCGGCGGCGTCAAAGACAGCGGATACGGTCGCGAAGGCGGCGCCGAGGGACTGTCCCACTACACGATCGTCAAGAACGTCTCCCATCGGATGGCGATCTGACAATGAGCCGGGCAGGCATCCGCCTTGCCCACCCGACAGAATGAGCATCTGTATGCCGCACACGCCCGCTCATCCAACCTCCAACCCTCGACCAGGGGCGCTGCGCCCCTGATCGAGGAAGCTTCCTGCAGCACCGCCGTAGACGCACGTGACCAGCGTACACGGACCGACACCAAGGGGGGAAGGTCATGCTGATCTAGTTGTCCAAACTTCCGGTGCAAGTTCTCATCGGAATCATCGATTGCTCAGCGGCCCTTTCCGACAAGCGCAAGCACTGGTTCTGCGACGCCATAGTACCTGACTCAACAACCCAATATCATGCGTGTGGCAGCGATGCGCACGTCGTACTTAAAACCAGGACGAGAACAATGAGGTCAATACGGCTTATGGTTTGCGCCGCTTCATTGGCGCTTTGTGCATCGAACCTCGCATTGGCTCAGGAATGGCCGAACCGGCCGATTTCGATGGTGGTCTCGGCAGCCGCGGGAGGACCGATCGACGTGTTCGGCCGCGTTCTGGCCGAACGGATGGGCGAAATCCTCGGCCAGCGTGTGATCATTGAGAACGTGCCGGGAGCCGGGGGAATGATGGGGGGCCATTACGTGGCGCGGGCCGCCCCGGACGGCTATACGATGCTGCTCGGCACCATCGCCACGCATGCGCACTCGCAGACGCTGTATCGCAAGCCGCTCTACAATGCGGTCACAGACTTTGTCCCGGTTGCGCTGGTCGCGGAATTGCCGCAGGTGCTGATCGTCCGCAAGGAGTTGCCGGTCGACACGCTCGACGAGTTCGTCACTTATGCGAAAGCAAACCAGAGCAAGATGAACTATGGCTCGGCGGGGGCCGGTTCGGCCACGCATCTCGGTTGCATGCTGCTCAATACTGGCATGGGAACCAATATCCAGCACGTCCCGTATCGCGGCACCGGGCCGGCCATGCAGGACCTTCGTGGCGGTCAGATCGATTTCCTGTGCGAGATCGTCGTAACGGCGATTTCGCAGATCAATGGCGATGCCGTCAAGGCGATCGCTTCCCTGTCACGGGAGCGCATACCCATCCTGCCGAATGTGCCGACGGCCTACGAAAAAGGCTTCACGTCGGTGGAGGCCTATAGCTGGACTGCCATCTTCCTGCCGAAGAACACCCCGGAGGCAATCGTCACCAAGTTGCACGACGCCACCGTCCGGGCCATGGACACGCCCGCCGTGCGCGAGCGGCTCCAGTCGCTTGGCGCGGTCATTGTCGGGCCGGATCGCCGCTCGCCCCAATACCTCGGCGGCTTTGTCAAGCGCGAGATCGAACAGTGGGCGGACCCAATGCGCGCCAGCGGCGCCGTGATGGGCAACTGACCGCCGATGTTTCGCAAGGCTTTCGAGGGAAGGAATGAGGTGCCCAGGGGGCACCTCTGATGTTGCCCGCCCGACGGGATGCGTATCCGTTGATCGACGTGCGGCCGGCAACATGGCGATGCGCCGGGAGATTGCCGATGAGCCGTCAGGTTGTCTTCCGTGAACAACTCCTGAGCTCTCGAACGAGAGAATCTTGTTCGATGTCTTGAGGGAACGAGATTGCAGGATTTCGGGCCGAAGTCTCAGAACCCTGCAAGTTCGTTTCGGGCTTCCGTCGAAGCCGTCGGCCGCAACTTCCGGATCTCTGGGCAAGAGCCGCGGCACATCCGCCGCGGCTCTTTCAATTGGGGCCGGCCGCTTGCCGGCTATTGCGGCGGCATTCCCGGCACGGCCTCGGCCTGCCCGGTCAGCAGCGGGGTGATCCGTCGCACCGTGACCCGGCGGTTGGCCCGCTCGGGACCCGGCGTCTGCACCTTCAGGTATTGCGGGCCGTAGCCCTGCGTGGTGAGATTCTCCGCGGGAACGCCGAACTGCTGGCTGAGCACCAAGGCGACCGATTCCGCCCGCCGATCCGACAGCGACAGGTTGTCGACGTCGTTGCCGACCGCGTCGGTGTGGCCCTCGATCAGGAAAACCTCGGAGGGGTTGGCGTCGATCGCGCGGTTGATGCCGTCGGCGATCATGCTCAGCCGCTCGGCCTGGTCCGGCGTCACCTCCCACGATCCGGTTTCGAACGTGATGGTGTCGAGATCGACGCGGGGCATCAGCGCACGCAGGTTCGGGGTCTCGCGGATCTCCTCGAGCGTGTAGGGTCGCTCGATCATCCCCACCGGCGGCGCCCCCAGGGCGTAATAGATGTCGGCGGGGCGCGCGTATTGCGCCTCGACGACATAGCGCTCGGGCGGAATGCGGACCATCGGCGGCGGCATGTCGACGAAGTAGCCGGCCATGCCGGGCGGACCGCCGTAGCGGTTGTTGATGATGACGATCTCGCGGCCGTCGAGTCCGCGGCGGTAGCGACGCAGCAGCCGGCCGCTGTCGTCGGTCACGCTGTAGATGCGCGAACCGTCCGGCCGCTCGAAGAACGTGACCGTCTCGCTGCCGTGACGCTCCATGCGGACGTCGCGCGCCTGCCAGCGGAAGCGATCGACTTCGCTGTGACGAACGACCATCCGGTTGCCGTCCCGGATGATCACCCGGCCCGGCTCCTGAATCACCAGGCGATTGCCTTCGCGGACCTCGCGGCGGTTTAATTCTTTGTAAAGAAGAATATGCAAAAGC
>JAVBUK010000382.1:0-10177 GCA_031555345.1 Xanthobacteraceae bacterium
AAGCTGACGCGGCGGGTTTGGCCGCCGCCGGCGCGGTCGCCGGTGGCCACGCCGGAATCGATCCTGATGCGTGCCCGCCGGCTCGGGATGACGACCAGCCGGCTGCCGGCGCTGGAGGAAAGCGGCGAGGCGTTGCGCCTCGCCCCGGTCGCAGTCGAGGACCTGTTGCTGCGCCCGAGTGTGCGGATCGATTATCGTCGCATCGAAGCGCTGGTGAAGGGCAAGGCGGCGGTGGTGACCGGCGGCGGCGGTTCGATCGGCGCGGAAATCTGCGATCGGCTGGCGACCTTCGGGGTCGGCCGGCTGCTGGTGCTGGAAAACTCCGAGCCGGCCTTGCACGCCGTCATGGAGACGCTGCGGGCCAAGGGCACCGGCACGCAGCTCGACGGCCGCATCGCCGACATCCGCGATCGCGATCGTCTGATCCGCCTGATCGGCGAGTTCAGGCCGGACATCGTGTTCCACGCCGCCGCGCTCAAGCACGTGCCGCTGCTCGAGCGCGACTGGGACGAGGGCATCAAGACCAACGTGTTCGGCTCGGTCAACGTCGCTGACGCCGCTGCCGCGGCCGGAGCCCGCGCGATGGTGATGATCTCCACCGACAAGGCGATCGAGCCGATCTCCGTCCTGGGGGCGACCAAGCGGATCGCCGAGATGTACTGCCAAGCGGTCGACGCCGATCAGGTCGCGCGCGGCAGCTCCGCTGCGTCGATGCGGCTGATCGCCGTGCGTTTCGGCAATGTGCTGGCGTCGAACGGATCGGTAGTGCCCAAGTTCAAGGCGCAGATCGAGGCCGGGGGGCCCGTCACCGTCACCCACCCGGAGATGGTGCGCTACTTCATGACCATCCGCGAGGCCTGTGACCTCGTGGTCACCGCCGCCAGCCACGCCCTCGGACCGGAAAGCACCGATGTCGCGGTCTACGTGCTCAACATGGGTCAGCCGGTCAAGATCGTCGATCTCGCCGAACGGATGATCCGTCTGTCGGGCCTCGAACCAGGGCGCGACGTCGAGATCGTGTTCACCGGGTCGAGACCCGGCGAACGCCTGCACGAGATCCTGTTCGCACACGACGAACCGACGGCCGACATCGGCATTCCCGGCGTCGTCGCGGCGCGGCCGGTCCGGCCGTCACTGGAGACGATGCGCGCCTGGCTCGCCGAACTCGAGAAGGCGATCGTCCGTCACGAACCTGGTGCGATCTCGCGGATTCTGAGCGAAGCCGTGCCGGATTTCCGCAAGGAGCCGGCATGATCGAGGGCGGGGACTGACATTTCGGTGCCGGGACGATCGATGCCGGTCCGGCGCAACTTCCTCAGGCGATTTCGAAAGTGCCCTCCGTGATCGTTGTGTTCGGCGCCTCATCGGATATCGGTCGACGGTCGGCGGCGCGGCTGTTGGACGATGGATTCAGGCTGCGCCTGGTCGCCCGTGATCCCTCGGCCCTCGACCGGCGGGCGGAACGTATCGCCGGCGATCTTTCGTCGCTGGCGGCGCTGGCCGGCGACGCCGACACCGTCGTCTCCTGCGCG
Organism: Xanthobacteraceae bacterium; assembly: GCA_031555345.1. GTDB lineage: Bacteria > Pseudomonadota > Alphaproteobacteria > Rhizobiales > Xanthobacteraceae > Astrobacterium. The sequence continues at coordinate 1,533 of JAVBUK010000382.1, forward strand.
CATGCGCGGTTCGTCCCCGGGTTGCTGGATTCCCTGCCGCCGGGCGTGACCCGGCTGGTTCTGGTCGGCTCCGCGTGGCGCTATTCCCGGGTTCCGAATCAGCGCGCGGATCAAGTGCGTGCGGCCGAAGCGAGTTTTCTGGCGAGCGGCCGCAACGGGGTCATGTTGCATCCGACCATGATCTACGGCGGCTGGCAGGAGCACAATCTTCGCCGCCTGCTGCGGACGGTCGAACGTTTGCCGATCGTCCTTGCGCCGGGCGGCGGTCGCCATCTGGTCCAGCCGGTCTATGTCGACGATGTCGCGGCCTGCATCGTCGCCGCCGCCAAGCGGGCCTGGGATGGTCCGCATGTCATTCCGGTCGCCGGTCCGGCCCCGATGCCGTGGCGGGATATGGTGTCGGCGTGTGCCCGGGCCACGCGGCGCGCGCCCCTGCTGTTGCCGGTGCCGCTCGGTCCGGTGACCGGACTGCTCGCGCTGATCGAGCGCACCGGCCTGCGGCTTCCGGTCACTGCCGGGATGTTGCATAGGTTCCGCGAGGACGTATGCTTTTCCACCTCGGCGATGGAAAACGAACTGGGCGTCAAGCCGCAGCCGTTCGAGCTGGGATTGTCTCAGGCGCTGGCGCAATGGAACCGGGAGCCCGGGGAGGGATCGAATGCCTCGGCATGACAAGTCGATCGTTCGGCATTCGCCATCGTTGTCGGCATTGTGGCGGTCGTCCGATTCCGGCGGCAGGCTAGCCGTCGCCGGCAAGGTGGCGGTGTCGCTCCTGCTGTTGTGGATAGCGCTGCGGTCGGTCGACTGGTCGATGATCAGCACGCGGCTCGGGCGTGCCGATCCGCTCCTGTGCCAGGCAGCGCTGGTCGCGCTCGGCGTGCAGTTGCTTGTGTTCGCCTGTCGGTGGCGGCTGGTCACGCTGATGTCCGGCATAAATCTGACCCTGCGCCAGTCGGTTCGGTACACCCACAGGCCGAAAATCGCGCGCCACAGCCCTTGGTTCCGCGGCTAACCATCGCAACCTCCGATGCTGGCTTGAAATCAAGTCGCGTAGATGGTTCGATCCATCGCCCAACCGTGGGTTTCTGAATCAGTAAGACTGCCCGGTCGTCGTCGATCGGGTCATCGTCGTTTGATCCTGTCCGGCTTTGTGCTGGGCTCGCTGCCCTGGTGTCTGCCGTACCTGCTGAACGCCGCCGGCCAGGGGACCTTGCTGGCGACCGCAGCCGGATGCTTGACCAGGGTTCGGAGACTGGCCTGTTTCGGCGCATTCGACCGGATCTGGACCAAGTGGTGGTGGGTGACGCGCCTACTGGATGGTGTGGCGAAGCGCACCTTCAGGGTGATTGCCACGCTGCCCCGGAACATCGGCATCCTCGCGATGTCTGCCGTCGTGCATGTGCTGACCGTGCTCGCCGTATGGTTGCTCGCGCGCGCGATTGCCATGCCGTCGAGCCTGGGCAGGCGTTCTGCATCATCCCGGCGAAGCTGCCGGTCGCGATTGTTCCGATTTCGATCGGTGGGTGAGCGGCGCGAAACCGCGATGATGAATGCCTTCGCGTTGGCGGAGCTTTCGCAGGCCGGCGGGCCGCGGTATCGGCGCTGCTCGGCTGCGCATTGACGGCGATCGGAATCGTCGGCGGAGCCGCCTGGGTCGTGACCAGCGATCCGCCGGACGAGACGTGCCGGGACGGCAGGTCGATGGACCCACAATCGTCATCGAGCACTCGCTCCTACAGCGATCGCAAGCGACGCCTGTTGGCGGCCGCCGACGCGTCGGCCCGAGACCGCGACGGTTGGATTGCGCGGCATGCGTTCTTTTTCGAGGAGGATTGGCGCTATCTTCGCCATGTAGTACCCGAGGGCAAGCGCGTGCTCGATCTGGGATGCGGCACCGGCGCACTGCTCGGCCGGCTCCGGCCGTCGCTCGGCGTCGGTGTCGACCTGAGCCGGCCGATGATCGACCAGGCGACCGCACGCTGGCCGAATCTGACGTTCGTGCATGCCGACGTCGAGTATCTCGACGAGGTCGCGGATCGCGTCGGCGGGCCGTTCGACTTCATCATCATGTCGGATACGATCGGCTCGCTCGATGACTGCTGGGAGACGTTCCGTCGGCTGCATCGGTTCTGCAATCCCCAGACACGTGTCGTGATTTCCTATCACTCGCCCCTGTGGGCGCCGTTGAGCGGACTTTATTCGCGGCTGCGCGGCGGACAGCACGTCCTCAACAACTGGCTGTCCAGCGCGGACATCGCCAACCTGCTCGAACTGGCAAACTTCCAGACCATCAAGCGCGAATGGCGGTTGCTGACGCCGTTCCGTTCGCTTGGCCTCGGCCGTCTGGTCAACCGTTTCGTCGCGACACTTCCGCTGATCCGCAAATTCTGCCTGCGCACCTACGTCATCGCGCGGCCCCACCCTCAGCAGGATGCCGGCGACCTCTCGGTCACCGTCGTGGTTCCGTGCCGAAACGAACGCGGCAATATCGAGTCCGCCATCACCCGCCTGCCCCGGTTCGCCCGCGACATCGAAGTCATCTACGTCGAAGGCGGCAGCAGCGATGGGACGTGGGGTGAGATCCAGCGGGTCAAGACGGCTTATCCCGACGTCGACATCAAGGCGATGCAGCAGACCGGTCGCGGCAAGGGCGATGCCGTGCGGTTGGGGATCGCGCAAGCGCGCGGCGACATCCTGATGATCCTCGACGCCGATCTCACCATGCCGCCGGAGGACCTGGTGAAATTCTACGATGCGCTGGTCAGCGGCAAAGGCGAGTTCATCAACGGCTCGCGCCTGATCTATCCTCGCGAGAAGCAGGCGATGCGTCTCATGAACCTGGCGGCCAATCACGCCTTCGCAGGGATGTTCACCTACCTGCTCAACCAGCGCTACACGGATACGCTGTGCGGCACCAAGGTGCTGCGCCGCAGCGACTATCTCGAGCTGGTGCGGAACCGCGCCTATTTCGGCGACTTCGATCCGTTCGGGGATTTCGATCTCATCCTCGGGGCCGACAAGCTCAACCTCCGCATGGCGGAAGTGCCGATCCGCTATGCGGCGCGGGAGTACGGCGAAACCCAGATATCGCGATTCCGCCACGGCTGGCTGCTGCTCAAGATGGTCTGCGTCGCGTTCATGAAGCTGAAGGCTCTGTGACAGCACCGGGGAAATGCGTGCTCGAAGGTCCGCTCGACTATCGCCGCGTCTGGCAGCACAAGCCGGTTCTGCGGCTCATCTACGCCGACCTTTATCGGCGCATCGTTGCCGCCATGACTGCGGGGCAGACGCTGGAGATCGGCGGCGGAGCGGGTAATTTCAAGACGTTCGCACCGGACGTCGTCAGCAGCGACATCCTCACGGTGCCCTGGCTCGATCTGGTGTGCGACGCGCAGCGCCTGCCGTTCGCCGACGACTGCTTCGCCAACATCGTCCTGGTCGATGTGCTGCACCATATCGAAAGTCCTCGGTTGTTCATGTCCGAGGCCGAGCGCGTGCTGGTGCCCGGGGGTCGGCTCGTCTGTTGCGAGCCGGCGATCACGCCGGTCAGCGGCGTGTTCTACCGTGCGCTGCATCGCGAGCCGGTGGACATGTCGGTCGATCCGCTGGCGGCGAATGCCGTCACGGGTGACAGGAATCCCTACGACTCGAACCAGGCGATCCCGACCCTGATGGTCGGAAAATATCGAGAGGCGGTCGCGCGCGAGGTTCCGCGGCTCGCGCTGCGGAGTGTCGACCGATTCTCGTTCTGGGCCTATCCGCTTTCGGGCGGATTCCAGAATTGGTCGGTACTGCCGGCATTCGCCGCAGGGCCGTTGCTGTGGCTGGAATGGCGCCTGCGCCGACTGCTGGGGCCGCTGGCTGGCTTCCGGCTGCTTGCGGTGTACGAGAAGGCGTCATGATCAAAACTTCCAATCGCACCGGTGTGCTCGTCGGACTCTACGTGGCCGCGTTGGCGATTCGCTGGGCCTATGCGGCGATGTTGTTCGGGCTGTTGGGCGAAAAGGGGCTGCTGCTCGAGGATTCTTCCGGTTTTCTCGACAGCGCCCGCGCGTTTGCCCGTGCGTTCGCCGATGGCACGGTGAATGGGGCTGAATGGCTTGGACCGAGCCCGTGGACGATGCCGCTGTTCCAGTGGCTGCTCGTTCCGCACGCCTTGTTCGACGGCCTGATGCCGTTCACCTATGTGTTGTTCCAGGGAGCGCTGGACGCCGGCACGTGCCTGCTGGTCCATCGGATCGCCGGGGCGATCGATTCCCGCCACGCGCTGCCGGCGGCGGTGTGCGCCGTCGTCAATCCGACCCAGATCGTCCTGACCGGCATCGTGCTGACGGACACGCCGTTCGTGTTCTTCATCGCACTGTTCCTGCTCGGCGCGGTGCAGTGGTTGCAGAAGCCATCGGCACGTGCCGCCGCGTTTGTCGCGATCGGATTGTCCGCGGCGTTGTTGATCCGGATTCTGGCCGCACCATGGTCGACGGTCGCTTTCCTGTTTCTGTTCGTCGCGGCGGTGTGGCAGCGACAGCTCGGACGACAGGAGTTTGTCGCGCTGCTGATGGCCGGGATCGTGGTGGCGGCAAGCACCGCGCTGGTGCTGTGGCGCAATGTCACCAGATACGACGCCTGGGCGCTGACCCCGCAGGGCGGTGTCCACTTGGCCTTGTGGGTCGTGCCCCTGGTGAAGGAGGCAAAGGACAGGACACCCTGGGCGCAGACGTTCCAGGACATGCAGGTCCGTCGGCAGGACCTGTTCGGCGCACCGCCGAACAATCCGTTCGAGTTGTCGCGGCAGCTCGAACAGGTCGGTCGTCGCGAACTGAGCAGTCTGGGCGTCGCCGCGATGGCCAAGGCATGGGCCAGCGGAGCCGCGGTCAATCTCGCCGCACCGGGCATTCTGCTGTCCGCGCCGCTCTATTACAGTCCGCGAACCGGGTTCTATGCGACGCAAGGATCGTCGTTTTTCGCCAAGACGAAGAACTTCCTGTTGGCCTCGGCCAACCCCGTCTATGCATGGAGCCTGATGGCGGGGTTGGTCGGAGCCGGCATCGTCTGGATCGCCCAGATCGCCGGGTTCGTGACCTTGTTGCGCGCCGGACATTGGCTGATTCTTGGGTTTTTTTCGCTGTGGTGCCTCTACATTCTGGCGATCAATGGAGCCGTTGCGTCGCCGAAATACCGCCTGCCGCTGGAACCGGTCCTGATGACCATGGCCGGGGCCGGAATAGCGCGGCTCCGTCGCGTGCCGGCCGCTCGCGGTGCGTGCCGCGCATGATAGCCTGTGCCGGGCCGAGTGCGGGGCCGGCGACGCGCGGAAACGACGCGCGTCATCCTCGTTGCAGGCGGTGGAGCAGAGCGCCGACGGCGCCGATGCCAAGTGCGAGGGCGCCGAGGGCGACGCCGACCGACGCGCTGGCCGCCGCGACCATCGCCAGGATGGTGAGGAAAATGTTCAGGACAAAGACGTGACGCACCACCTGCGGCACGCTCCAGCCATGGTCGAGTGCGCGCTGGTAGTAGTGTGCGCGATGCGCCTGCGTGATGTTTTCGCCGCGGAGAAGCCGGCGGGCGAGGGTCACGGTCGCGTCGGCGAGATAGTACAGCGGCAGCAGCAGCGCGGGCACGACGTGGCCGCGGACCGCGAGTTGCGAGAGCAGCCAGAACAGCAGGAGCCCGCTCGGCAGGCTGCCGACATCGCCGAGAAACAGCTTGGCGACCGGCCGGTTGAACGGCGCGAATCCGAGCATGCCGCCGGCCAGCGCCGCGGCGGTGACGACGACCAGCGGCGGCAATTCGATCACGAAGCCGAGCAGGATCACGCCCGCGGCGAGCGGGACGACTTCGGCGACGCTCATCCAGTCAATGCCGTCCATGAAGTTGACGAGGTTGACCAGGTAGACGCCGGCCACAAGCGCCAGCGCGCGCTCGATCCACCACGGCAGGAACGGGACGACCCGCGCCTCTGCGGGCAGCGCCGCGACCGCCAGGCCGACGGCGAGGAACTGCAGCGCCAGCCGCGGCACGATTGCGAGTTCCCGGATGTCGTCGACGGCGCCGACCAGCGCGAGCAGGGTCGTGCCGGCGGCGAGCGGAGCGAAGGCGACGAGCGTGGTGGTGTCGAGCATCGCGATCGCAACGGCGACGAGCGCGCCGGCGAAGGTGGCGGCGATCACCGCCATGCCGCCGCCCTGCGGGGTCGGGATCTTGTGCGAGGAGCGGGCGTTCGGCCGCGCGAGGGCGTAGCGGATCAGCAGCGGCTTGAGCACGACGATCAGGCCGGCGCTGATTGCGGCGGCGACAACGACGATGACACCCAGTTCCAAGGCAGCGCCTGCGTTCATTCGGGTGTCCACCAGTCGGTTGTTCGGCTTTCAATCCGATTTGGCGGCTAACCGCACATACAAATCGACCACCGCGCTGCCGATTGCGGCATCTGAAAAACGCTGCTCGGCCAACGCGCGTGCGCGGCGGCCGAACTGGGCGCGCTGTTGCGGCGAGGCGGCGAGCGCGCCGATCGCATCGGCCAGCGTCTCCGCGTCATCGACCGGCACCAGCAGGGCGGTCTCGCCGGCAATCGCGACCTCGCGGCAACCCGGGACATCGGTCGCCACCATCGGGCGCCCGCAGGCGGCTGCTTCGAGCAGGCTTTTCGGCAGGCCCTCGCGCCGTGACGGCAACACCGCGATATGGGCGCGGCGCCATACGGTGGCGATGTCCGCCACGTAGCCCAACCATTCGATGCCGGGCTCGTGCGACCACGCCTCAACTTCGGGTTGGGTCACCGAAGCCGGGTTGGCGGGGTCGGGGGTGCCGGCGATCAGCAGCGTGACCGGGGTGCCGCGAGCCCGCAGCAGCCGATGGGCGGCCACCAGCGGCCGGATTCCTTTGTCGTCGAGCAGGCGGCCGACGAACGCGACGGTGATCGGGCCGTCCGGTTCGGGCGTCGGCCGCAGGCGGTCGACGTCGACGCCGGAGCCGGGAATCAGCGCGATGCGACCTTCGGGAATGCCGATTGATCGCAGCATGTCGCGATCGTCCGGGTTCTGCACCAAGACGACGCCGCAGTCGCGCGCGACGATGAAACGCAGCAGGGCGCCGATCGCAGTCTTGAGTGCGCGCGCCTTGAACGAGCGGGAAATGTAGGTGTAGCCGAGCCCCGTGATGGCATTGATCGCCGGGACGGGGCGACCGAACGCGGCCAATCCGTCGAGCACGGTTGGTTGCACGGCCACACGATGCACCAGGTCGGGCGACAGCGCGCGGTGCACGCGACGAAGCGCCAGCACGGTGCGCAGGGAGGCGAGCGGCGACAGCTGGCCGCGGGCGAACGGCACCGGATGCAGCACGAAACCCTCGCGCTCGATTGCGGCTCGTCCGTCGACCACATGGGTGGCGACGTGCACCTCGAATCCTGCGGCTTTGGCCGCTCGTGCCATGGGAAGGCGATGGGTGAGGAACGCCCAGTCTTCGCTGCCGACATAGAGCAGGCGCGGGGGCTGTCCGTCGGCGCGGCGGGGAAGGACGGGTGTCAGCTTGGAGAGGGCGGGTTCGGACGTCATGCGGGCACGGTTGTGACCGCCTCCGGATGAGTTGGCAAGACACTACCATCGCGCGGGTTCAAGGAGATTTTTGACGGTCTGCGGGCAGATTGGCAAGGCGCGATGACCGGTTGCCTGGATGATCTGCCGTTGCGGCAGCCGCCAGGGGCGGGATCATGGACCGCTGCAGTACCGGTCATGTCCAGCGTCGCCGCCACGATTCGAGCATGAGCAGCGTCCAGATCGCGTAAGCCCAATTCTGCCTCCCGGACAGGTGCTCGCGCCACATCGCCTGGGCGGCCGTGGTGTCGATCATGCCGCCGCCGAGCCGGCCGGGATCCAGCAGGTCGTCGGCCCAGTCCCTCAGGTCGCCGCGCAGCCAGGCGGCGAGCGGAATGCCGAATCCCATCTTCGGTCGTTCGAGCAGCGTCCGTGGTATCGACCGCTCGGCGATGCGCCGGAGGATCCATTTGGTCTCGCCCTGGCGGATCTTGAAGCGTCGCGGCAGCCGCCAGGCGAACTCCACCACGCGATGATCCAGCAGGGGCGGGCGGACTTCCAGCGCCACCGCCATGGAGGCGCGATCGACTTTTTGGAGAATGTCGTCGGGCAGATACCCGAGGGTGTCGAGAAGCTGCATCTGGTCGAGCAACGCCGGCAACGGTTCGGCGTGCAGGCTCGCCAAGGTCTGCTCGCAAACCCCGGGTACGAAGCGGCCGGGGTCCTCGCACTGGCTGATCAGGCGCTGATAAATCGCCGAGGGATCGAGCGGCAGCACGCCGGCCAGCTTGCGCAGCTTGTCGGCCGGCTGGGGTGGCAGCCAACCTCGGGGGGCGAGGCCGGCCATGCGGTCGACCAGGTCCATCGGGACCGCGTCGAGCGTTCGCGACAACAGCCGGCGCAGGCCGGGCGGAATGCGGGACAATGTGTGCCACAGACTTTCGGCAAGACGATGCCGGTTATAGCCGGCGAACAATTCGTCACCGCCGTCGCCTGACAGCGCCACGGTGACGTGTGCGCGGGTGAGCTTGGAAACGAGGTGGGTGGGGATTTGCGAGGAATCGGCGAACGGTTCGTCGTACATCTCGGCCAGCCGCGGCACCACGGCCA
>JAVBUK010000254.1:0-5236 GCA_031555345.1 Xanthobacteraceae bacterium
CACACTACCGCATCGACGTGAACGCCATCGTCGAGGCGGCCGAGGGTCTTGCGCCCGCGCGTCCGGCGCGCCACCGCCTGGTCGTGGGATAGGCGAGGCCGTCATCCGAGAAGGTGGCGCGCTCGGGAGAGGGGGGCGCCACTCGGTTCGATCACGGGCTCTCTCTTCCAAGGACGGTCGCGACGAAGCCGGCGCTGACGCTTCGGTTGCCGAGGGTCGGTGTCGTTTCCGGTCCGAGCGACGAGCCGATCAAGTCGAAAATCGGCACCCCGACACGTCGGGCCCCGAATCAACGCCGCTGCCGTACGATCAACCCGGCGAACCCGCGGGGCGTCGGTCGAACCGCTTTTTGCTTTGTATCACTGCGACTTAGAACCGCGGTTTGGGCGCGCGGCCAATTTGCTGTATGATCGTCTCAACCCCCCTATGGCTGCACCCGGGCAGCATCGCATACGGGGGCTGGCGCATGGCCAACCAAAAAGCGGTCTATCGCGGCTTTACGATCTCCTGGAAGGAGCCGCCGCCCAAGTCCGACGCATGGTCCGCCATCATTACAACCGAGAGCACGGCACTGCGACACCTGGTGCAGCGCGGCGGCGCCGAGATCGTCGCTGGCCGCAACCGCAGCGACATGCTGGCCAATGCCGACCGCCACATCGATGGCCTCTATGCCCGCACGCGACAGAGCGCACCCGGGGTGGCATCGGCGACCGTGCGCGAAATTTATCTCGAAGCGCTCGCCAAGAAAGCCCATGAAGTGCCGTGGTCGGAGATCCGGGACCATCTGATTGACCGGGGCCACGATGTCGGGCAAGGCCGTATCGAGGAAGCGGACGGCCGCAACGGCTACGAACTCACGTTCGCGACCGGCGAAAAGATCAAGTTCGACGGGCGGGATTATCAGTTCGTTCAGATGTAGGCGGTGGCGGCGCGCGTTTTGTGGCGAGTGCCTCCGGGGGCGGCGAGTATCGCGGAATGAGAATCCGACACACCGCCTTTCCATTCGTGCGCATGCGTGCGCCCGAGGACCTCCGCGCGGTCCTGGTCAGGCACGGCAAGGTGAGGCGCATCGCCAAGGACGCCTGCCTGGTGTCGGCGGGCGGCTTCTATCCCAATGTCGGGGTGGTGGTCGATGGGCTGCTCAGCAAGTCGTTCGAGGTGAGGAACTCGAAGGAGGCAGCCATGGGCCTCATCCCGGCGGACGCGATGTTCGGCGAGACATGGCTGATGTCGCGGCGGGCGTCGAACCTGGCCGTCCACGCCTTGCGCGACACGATCCTGATCGAAGTGCCGCACGATTGCATCGAAGGCCTGATGCGGTCGAATCCGCAGCTTTTCCGGAGGTTTCTCGACCAGTTCATCTTGGACATCGAGACCGATTTCGAAGGCCTGGCCACGCTGGTCGCGCGTCCCCCCGAGGATTGCCTCAGGGTGCTGCTGAAAATATTCATTGTTCGCGAACGGGTGGAGCCGGAGAATGATTGGTATCTGGTGCCCGTCAATCTCAACCATCAGGAAATCAGCCGGGTCGTTTACGCGACGCCGCTGACGGTCAACCGGATCTTTCTGGCGTGGAAGAAGCAGGGGCTTTACACGCGAAAAGGCAACCGGCGGTTCGTTCGCCAGGATCTGCTGTTCGATATCAGCGACTGGAAGAACGAGGAGTTTCTGGTGGTCGAGCCGAAGGTCGGCGGCGATCGTGTTGATGGCGTCCCGCAACTGTCGGCCGTGTGAGCATATCCGTTTTCGAGGTTCGGCGGCGTGAGCGGATGTCCGCCGAGGGATTCACCAGGCGCGCGAGAACGCTGTCGCCGCTGCCCGATCGAAGGTGTGGGCGAACCGCATGCTCCGACGCCGCATCGCCCGGCGCAGCGTCACCAACGGCAATCGCGATACACGGCTACCGTTGCGCGAAATCACTTTCGTCGGTTTTTATATCTTGGGATATGGGGATCGTGGTCGGCCGACTTGCGGCCCGGCGACGCCCTTTTACCCTTCTCTCCGATCTGTCGTACGGAGGGAAGTTATGAGGATGACGAACATAGGCTGCGGCCTGCTGGCGTTGTCGTGCCTGTTCATGACCAACGCCGGGGCCGCCGCCGCCGGCAAGGCGGAAAGCCTGGATGCCGATATCGTGATCGTGGGAGGCGGGCTGTCCGGCCTCTCGGCGGGCCTGACAGCCGTCGAGCGCGGCGTCAAGAAGGTGGTCATTTTCGAAAAGCTGCCGGGGGTCGGCGGTGCCGGCAATTATCCCGAAGGCTCGCTCGGCGTCGGGACGCGTTACCAGAAGGCCAACAACCTGCCGTACAAGAGCGTCGACGAGGTGTTCGCCAAGGGAATCGAATTCCATCACTGGCGCATCCACGCCTCGCTGTTGCGCACCCTGATCGAACAGTCGGCGACGACCATCAACTGGATCGAGGACCACGGCATCAAGTTCCGTGGCATCCGCACCGTGTATCCGCCGGAGAAGTCGCTCGGCACGTGGCACCTGTACGAGGGCGGTGCGGCGCGCGTGCTCCACGTGTTCTACAAGGAGTTCCTCAAGCGGGGCGGGGTGGTCTACACCGAAACGCCGGTCAAGAAGCTGATCACCGAGAACGGCAAGGTGACCGGCGTCGTCGCCGAGCGCACCTGGGACGGCACCGTCTTCACCGCCAAGGCGAAAGGCGGCGTCATCATCGCCACCGGCGGCTTCGAGACCAACAAGGACATGCTGCAGAAATACGTCACCGACATCAACGCCGAAGGGATGCTCGAGCGGGTGATGTTGCGTGGTCCGGTTCTCGACGGGCGCAACGGCGACGGCATCAACATGGCCGCCGGGATGGGCGCCAAGCTGGAAGGGATGGCGACGATCGCCGGCAACAGCCCCTATCTCGACAACGATCCTCCCATCTTCCAGTTCAACGGCGCTGATCATCTCAAGCAGATGCGGTGCGCGTTGGCGCAGCCGTTCCTGTGGGTCAACTATCAGGGCGACCGCTTCTTCAACGAATCCATCGGTTCGAGCTTCACCGACGTCTACAACGTGCTCACCGCGAATCGCGGCCGCATGTTCTCCATCTTCGACGAGAAGATGAAGCAGCGGATGATCAACGAGGGGCCCTACATCCCGTTCAACGCCATCGTGGTCGTCGGACAGAAGATGACGGCGCTCGAGGAAGGGCTGCAGAAGGGCTACGCCGGCGGCTACGCCTTCAAGGCCGACACCCTCGACGAACTGGCCGCGAAGATCGGCGTGAAGCCGGACAGGCTGAAGGCGTCGGTCGCCAAGGTCAACCAGTACACCGAGATGAAGCGCGATCCGGAGTGGGGCCGCAAGCCGGAGCATCTCTTCAAGTTCAGCCCGACCGGCCCCTATTACGCCCTCAAGGGCATCCGCGCGTTCTTCCTCACCCTGGGTGGCGTGCGGGTGAACGAAAACATGCAGGCGGAGAACAAGGACGGCGAGGTGATCCCCGGGCTCTACGTGACCGGCCAGGACATCGGCGGACTGTACGACAGCACGTACGACCTGCTGCTCGAAGGATCGGCTTCCAGCTTTGCTTTCACCTCGGGGCGGCTCGCGGCCGAGCACATCGCCAAAACGAACATGAGGTAACGCCGTCATGAAAAGGACTTTCTCGCTATTCTTGATGCTGGTCGCGGCGTTGCTGGTGTTCGTGCCGCCGGCAGGGGCGCAACAGCAGGAAATCGTCGCAAGCAAGAAGCACATCGCCGCGAAGACGACGTGCATCAATTGCCACGGGACCAACACCCCGACGGAAATGGCCTCGACGCAGGCCTGCCTCGCCTGCCACAAGTCCGGAAACGGCGGGTACTACTACGGCAAGGTCGACGCCAAGGGCGACGGTATCGAGACGGAGTACAAGGAAAGCGGCCGGATCCGGAAGATGTCGATGCACGACTCGCATCAGGGGCAGATCCGCTGCACGGTGTGTCACACCGTGCACAAGGCTCCGCCGGCCAAGATGCACTGCAACTGGTGTCATACGATCGACGTCAAGACTCCCTGACCCCGGCGTGACGAACTTCGGGCCGCTCGTTCGGGCGGCCCGATCTTCTCCCGCGCCGGTGTCGCGTGTCCGGCACGCGTGTGCCGGTAACGGCGGTTGACGCGCCTCGCGCGTCCTGCCCGGCTGTTGCCTCGGCTTCTGCGGCGTCCAGACGACCTCAATCTTCCAACGTCTGGGCCACCCGACGGGCTTCGGCCACCAGGGCGGCGACCAGCGGCGTCGTCGGCTCGCGCGACGGCACGACCAGCCCGACCGTGTGGACCGCTTCCGGCTCGACGATCGGAATGGCGCGGATCGGCTCGGCGAGGCCCAGCGCCTGGGCGAGCCGGGCCGGCATGATGCTCGCCCATTGCCCGGTGCGCACGTGGGAGAACAGCAGGATCATCGAGTTGGATTCGAGTGTCGGTTGTGGATCGCCGCCGGCGCCGCGCAACAGCCGCTCGATGATGCGGCGGTTCTGCATGTCGGGGGTCAACAGGCACAGCGGAACCTGGGCGGCCTCCGCCCAGGTCACGCTCGCCCGATCGCCGAGCGGTGCGCGCGCCGAGGTGACCAGCCGGTAGCGCTCCCGATAGAGCGGGATGGCGCGGGCGCGCCCCAGCGGCTCGTTGTCCACATAGGTGATGCCGGCATCGATCTCGAGGTTTTCGAGCTGGCCCAGTACTTCGAGCGAGTTGCGCGACATCACCGTGAAGCGCACGTTGGGATGCCGCGCCCGGTAGGGCGTGGTGAGCGCCGCCACCATCGCCAGCGCGGTGGGGATTGCCGCCAGACGCAGCCGGCCCGCCAGCCCGCGTTTGAGTGCGGTGACCTCCTGCCGCATGCTGCGCGCGTCCGACACGATGCGGCGGGCCCATTCCAGCACCCGCTCACCCTCGGAAGTGAACCCCTGGAAGCGCGAACCGCGGTTGACCAGCAGCACGCCCAGCGTCTGCTCGAGCTGTTTGACACCCGCCGACAGCGTGGGTTGGGTGACGCCGCACGCGTCGGCGGCACGGCCGAAATGCTGTTCGCGGGCCAGCGCCAGGAGAAATTCGAGCTTGTCGATCATGCTGTGGTGATCGCGGCCGATGGGCCTTGCCGGGTGGGGGTATCGTCCATAGTGTCAACTACAGAGACCTGCTTCATAATACCGGTTTGATAGACAGTTTCTATTGTTGTTTGATAGGTTTCCTCTATCAGGCGATTGCCTATCCGGGATTGCCCTGAGGTCGCCC
>JAVBUK010000003.1:0-2528 GCA_031555345.1 Xanthobacteraceae bacterium
GGGCGAATCGGGCGGTTAACGAAAGCCTCACTGTAGGGCGGTGATTATAGCCAGCGTGTCAAGTCGCCGTCGAAACAACCGGCATGCCCATTGGCCGCGCACGAAGGGCGGCCGAACGCCGTACCGCCCATGAGGCGACACTCCCCGTCGAAACACGTGGTCGCACGGCTCGACGGCAAGGCCCGACAGAGGTTTTGACGAAATGGCCCGCCCGCCGCCCCCTGATCTGCCCGGCGCCACGTCGGAACTGGCCGCCGAGTTCGTCCGCTGGCTCGCCCACCTCGGCGCCGAGCGCCGCATGTCGGCCAAGACCGTCGAGGCCTACCGCCGCGATGTCGCTCAGTTCCTCGATTTCCTGGCCGAGCACCTCGGCCGGCGGGTGACCTTGACGGCGCTCGCACGGCTCGCCCCCGCCGACGTGCGCGCCTTCATGGCGGCACGGCGGTCGGCCGGGATCGGCTCGCGCTCGCTGATGCGCGCGCTGGCGGGTGTGCGCTCCTTCGCCCGCACCCTCGAACGCGACGGCAAGGGCCGGGTCGCCGCGCTGGCAGCGGTCCGCGCTCCCAAGGTGGCCAAGACCCTGCCCAAGCCGCTGGCGATCGCCAGCGCCCGACGGATCGCCGACATCGAGCTCAGAGCCGGCGAGGAACGCGAGCCATGGATCCTGGCCCGCGACGCCGCCGTGCTGGCGCTGCTGTACGGCTCGGGCCTGCGCATCTCCGAGGCCCTGGGCCTCGAGCGCGGCGCGGTGCCGGCACCGGGCCAGGGCGACTCGATCACGGTGATCGGCAAGGGCAACAAGACCCGCATGGTGCCGGTGCTGCAACAGGTGCTCGAACTCGTCGCCGACTACGTCAAGGCCTGTCCTTACGACCTGCCCGCGAACGGACCCCTGTTCCTCGGTGCCAAGGGCAAACCGCTGTCGCCGCGCATCATCCAATTGACGATGGAGCGCCTGCGCGGCGCGCTCAACCTCGCCGACACCGCGACCCCGCACGCGCTGCGCCACTCGTTCGCGACCCATCTGCTGGCCCGCGGCGGCGACCTGCGGTCGATCCAGGAGCTGCTCGGCCACGCCTCGCTGTCGACGACCCAGATCTACACCGCGGTCGACACCGAGCAGCTCCTGAGCGCCTATCGCGCCGCCCATCCCCGGGCGTGACGCCGGGCGCCTCCGAACCCGGCCAGATGTCGGCGCAACCGCCAACCGCTACGCCGGCCCCTCGGGCGGCAACGCGCCGTCCATCTCGAGCCGCTTGAGAATGCGGCCGAGGGTGGTGCGGTTGACGCCGAGGCGCTTGGCCAGCTCCGACTTGTTGCCGCCATAGGAGCGAATGGCACGGTTGATGAGCTCGCGTTCGGCCTGCGCCATATAGGCCTCGTAGGGCGACACGTCCTGGGACCGGGCCGCCGGGGGCGGCGCCAGAAGGTAGTGCGGCAGATGCTGGAGTCCGATCGACTGGCCGTCGAGCACGTTGATGATGTGCTCGACACAGTTCTGCAGCTCACGCACGTTGCCGGGCCAGGAATAGTTGTGCAGCGCCGACATCACCGCCGGCGTTATGTCGTTCGGCTTCTTGCCGAGCAGGCGCGAGAAGTGGCCCATGAAATGGTAGGTCAGCGCCGGAATGTCCTCCTTGCGGTCCCGCAGCGACGGCACCGCCAGATGCAGCACATTGATGCGGTAATACAGGTCCGAGCGGAACTTGCCCTGGGCGACCAGGACATCCAGGAGCTTGTTGGTCGCGACGATCAACCGCACGTCCACGATCCGGGTCGTCTCGTCGCCAATGCGGCGGACCTCGCGCTCCTGGATGACCCGCAGCAGGCTCGCCTGGACGTGGAACGGCATTTCGCCGATCTCGTCCAGAAACAGCGTGCCGCCGTCCGCCTGCTCGAAAATCCCGGTGGCGCCTTTCCGGCGCGCACCGGTGAAGGCGCCCTCGACGTAGCCGAACAGCGTGCTTTCGACCAGATCCCCGGGCAGCGCGCCGCAATTGACGGCGACGAATGGCCGCTCCGCTCGCGGACTGAGGCTGTGGATCGACTGGGCGAACAGCTCCTTGCCGGTTCCGGTCTCGCCGGAGATCAGAATGGTCGATGCCGAGTTGGCGATGCTGACGACCTGGCTCCGCGCGGCGCGGATCGCGGCGCTGTCGCCAATGATGTCTTCGAGGTTGTAGTGGGTCGAACGGTTGGGCTGGACCTGCTCCTTGAGCCGCTCGCGTTGGATCGTCGCCAGCTTGTTGTTGAAGGCCAGCCCCAGATCGGACGACAGCGGAATGCGGACCGCCAGCGAGCCGGGCGACATCTGCGACATGCCGATGCTCGGGCGCTCTTCGTCCAGCGCCTTGCGGCCGAACTCGCTGAACTCGCCCATCGCCCCCGGGTTGAGGCTGCCGTCGGGCGAATAGGCCTTGATACGGGCGCCGGTGCGGTCGAACAGCACCGCGTCGCCGCGCGCAACCTGGGCGACGTAGGGCAGCGAGTCCTCGACGATCCGCCGGAACCGGGCGGCCTCGGCAATG
>JAVBUK010000088.1:0-10322 GCA_031555345.1 Xanthobacteraceae bacterium
CATCGGTGCGGGTTTGATGGGCCACGGCATCGCCCAGGTGTTCGCGCTCGCCGACCATGACGTCACCATCACCGACACCTTCCCGGCGGTCCTCGATGCGGCGAAGGACAAGATCCTCGCCAATCTGAGGGATCTCGGCGAAGACCCGCGCGCCGTCGATCGGGTTCGGCCGGTCGCCGACCTGGCGGCCTGCGTCCGCGAGGCCGATTACGTCGTCGAGGCCGCGCCCGAGGATCTCGCCCTCAAGCAGAAGCTGTTCGCCGAGATCGAGGCCCATGTGCGCCCCGATGCGATCCTTGCCAGCAACACCTCGGTCATGCCGATCACCGCGATCATGCGCGACCTCGGGCGGCGCGAACGCGCGATCGGCACGCATTGGTGGAACCCGCCGTTTCTCATCCCGCTGGTCGAGGTGATCGGAACCGAATGGACCTCGCCGGCGACGATCGATTTCACCATGAAGCTGCACGCGGCGGCCGGCAAGACCCCGGTCCACGTCAAGAAGGACGTGCCCGGTTTCGTCGCCAACCGCCTGCAGCACGCGCTCTGGCGCGAGGCGATCTCGCTGGTCGAACGCGGCATCTGTGACGCCGACATGGTCGATACGGTGATCAAGGCGAGTTTCGGCCGCCGGCTCGCCGTCTTGGGGCCGATCGAGAACTCGGACCTCGTCGGCACCGACCTGACCCTCGCGATTCACAAGACCGTACTGCCGGACATCGAGTCGCGACCGGGACCGTCGCCGCTGTTGGAAAAGATGATCGCGGACGGCAAACTCGGCATCAAATCCGGCGAGGGCTTCCTGAAATGGACCCCGGAGAAACAGGCGGAACTGCGCACGCGCGTGTTCGAACACCTCAAGAAGGCGCGCGAGAACGATCGGCGTTGACGGCCGGGCGGCCGGGCAGTCCGACCGCAGCACCATCCCGGGGATGCTCGTCGACGTTCATCCGCGGTAGTTTTCCATTCATGAAAGGACAATGCGATGTCCAAGACCATCATCACCGTGGCTCCCACCGGCGCCTGGCCGACCAAGGAACACAATCCCGCCATCCCGCTCACGCCCCGGGAAATCGCCGACGACGTGTTCGAGTGCCATCAGGCCGGCGCCGCCATTGCCCATCTCCATATGCGCGACAAGGACGGCAAAGGCACGATGGACAAGGAGCGGTTCAGGGAGACCGTCGGCCTGATCCGCGAAAAATGCCCCGACATCGTCCTCAACCTCACCACCTCCGGCGATCTCAACGCCACCGATGAGACCCGGATGGCGCATGTGATCGAGCTGAAGCCGGAAATGGCTTCCTACGACTGCGGCTCGATGAACTGGATGCACTCGACCCTGTTCATCAACCACCCGGCCTTCCTCGAGAAGCTCGGCAAGGTGATGATCGAGAACGGCGTAAAGCCCGAAATCGAGGTGTTCGACGCCGGCATGTTCTACAACGCCCTGTATTATGTGAAGAAGGGCTGCCTCCAGAACCCGATGCATTTCCAGTTCTGCCTCGGCGCGGCGGGCGGATCGGCCGCCACGGTCGAGAACCTGGTCTATCTCAAGAGCCTGATTCCGGCGGATGCCACCTGGTCGGCGTTCGGCATCGGCGCCCAGGCGTTGCCGATCACCTACGCGGCGATCGCGCTCGGCGGCCATATCCGCGTCGGCATGGAAGACAACGTGTATTACGCGAAAAATCGGCTGGCCAGGAACAACGCCGAGTTCGTGGCACGGACCGCCCGCCTGATCAAAGAGGCCAACAACGAAATCGCCACCTCGGCCGATGCCCGCGGCATTCTCAAGCTCAGGCCGGCCGACTGACGCGAGCGGCCCCGACACCGGACCCGCTTCCCGAACAAACCGGCGGGCGGCCCGACGTGGCCGCGCGCCGACCGCCAACCGTCGCGGCGACAGGTTCGATCTTCAGGCTCGATTTTCGGGATCAATCCTCCTGGCGCAGAGCGCTTCGCCGGTTCGAGCGCCCGCGCCGGAAGAGTCGTCACCGCGCCGCGAGAGCGATCGGAACGTCAAATTCACCACACTAGGTCGACGAGCGTCCGCGAGCCGGCGAGCCGGTGAACCGGCGCTGCAGCAACCCACACCGGCGCTGGAACACCTGCACCAAGTCGTCCTTGATTTCCTCGAACCGCTGTGCCGGGACCGGAATGGCAACCGCGCCGCGGTCTCCATCCGGCCCGCGCACGCAGGTGGCGACGGCGTGGATGCCGTCGAAGGTCTCCTCCCGGTCGTAGGCGACCCCGGTGCGCCGAATTTCGGCGAGCTCCGCCTCCAACCTGGTCCAGCTGGTGATGGTGTTGCCGGTGAATTTGACCAACCGGTAACGCTTGCGGACGGCCGCCAGTTCGTGCGGCGCGAATTCGGCGAGCAGAGCCTTGCCGGGCGCGGACGAATGCAGCGACAACGAGCTGCCGACGGCGGTCAGCCAGACAAGGTGATGGCGCACCCCGGGGACCTGGTCGACCACCACCACTTTGTCGCTCCCGAGCACCGCGAAATCGATCGTCTCACCGGTATCCTTGTTGAGCTTGGCGAGCAATGGCCGGCAAATCTGGACGAGATCGATCTCCTTGGCATGGCCGGCCAGCAGGGTGAGGGCCGGACCCAGACGGACGCCGCTGATGGCCGAGGCCGCAATCACGAAATTGGCGTCGTCGAGCGCCTTGACGATACGCTGAACCGTCGAGCGCGGAAGATCCACCCGGTTGGCGATTTCCCTGAGCGTCAAACCTTCGGGGTGGTGGGCCAACACCTTGAGAATATCCGCCGCCCGCGCGATGACCCGAATTCCGGCGCTGTCGTTGCGCCTGCTCGGTTGAATCGAAGGCTTGGTCTCTTTACTTGGCATTTGCGGCAATCAGCCAAAGTGTTTCCAAAGCATATTGCATAACGGCGAAATCTAGAGGGCATCCAGCGACCACGCAAGGGTGCGCCTCCACTTGCACACCCTGGGCCGCTTGAGCAGAGGAGCGATACAGCCCCACGGGCGATCGACCAGATCGACGCACATGCCCCGGCGTCGCATGCGACGACTTGCGTCAGCAACTGAGCGGCAGCCCCGCCAAACCGCCGCCACGATGACGTCGCCATGGCTGGAGCGCACCAGAAGCCGGCGCCTCCTCCGCACCTCCCGCGCGAGGTTATCCCTTACGCCATTCCTTCGGACTCCGGCCGTAGAGCTGGTGGAACGAGCGGCCGAAATGAGAGAGGTCGTTGAAGCCCCAGGACAGAGCGATCTCGGTAACGGATCTCGACTTCAGCGCCGGCGAACGCAAGTCGGCCGCAACGCCGCACATCCGGCGTTCCGCGACCCACCGTTTGGGTGTTGTTCCATCGAGCTGAAAGAGTCGCTGCAGGGTCCTCAGGCTGATCCCCTCCCGCGCCGCGAACGACGCGAGGTCCAGGTCCGGATTGCGCAGACTGCGGCGCAGCCGAGTCTGCATTTGACGCAGCCTTGTTTGCTCGGCGTCGGCGGAATTTTGAACAGCCAGTTGTATCGCCGTGCAGATCGATTCGGCGGCAGCCTGCTCGAAACTTGCAATGCCGTCGTCCCCCAGGGCTTTCGCGTTGGCGGCGAGCTGGATCACCATTCCGGTCGCGACACGCCCCGGCCCATCGCATCCCACAAAACTGCCGGCAGTAAGCCGGTTAAACCCCGGAAGGCGATCGGCGAAATGTTGGCGCGGCAGGCGGAGGATCAGGTGCTCAAACGGCTCGTCGAACGAGAGCCTGTAGGGTCGAGAGGTATCGATGAGGCCGAAATCGCCGGCATCGAGACGGGCCTGGCGTCCGTCCTGCTCGATATATCCGTAGCCGGAACGTTGGATGAGGAACAGGACGATGTCGTGCGGATCGGAGCGGGTGTGGTTGGCCGTCCGTTCGACGAGGTGCGCGGTGGAGTGGACCGCGCACAATCGGTTGCTGCCCTCGGCCGCCTGTTCGACACGACCGAAGAAGTTTTCGGATGTGGAACTGCACTCCAGCCGGACGAAGTTCGACCAGAGCTGTTCGCGCCATCTCTCCCAGCGGTATTCAGATGATGCCATCGTGGGATCTTCCAACGAAGCCTGTCGGCAAGGATCGCACAAATTTGGTTATCCGCAATCTCCGTGGCGCGTAACGCAGAACGAGTTGGCGCGAATCCCCAAGTCGTATCCGAGAGAACAACTTACAGTCGGCGCTGGAGCGGGTGAGATCGATACGACTGCTGCGTCCGGACCGGCAATCCAGCTGGCTAGGATGTGCATGCCACGTCCCGACGCACATTGCGGGTTCCGTGCCCGGCGCAACCTCCGAGCACTGCATCCGCGCAGTAGAGCGTCCACCCGCCGAAGCCGGTCGACGTTGCGGAGAAGCGGCGGCTTTGAGCTCATGGAGCGGGGACCGGCAACGTGGAACGCATTTGCGATATCGGCTCGGCAGACCTGAGGCAGTTCGGCGATATCATCGCCAAGCTGGAACGGATGGACGATGATGCCGACGTCAGGACGAGAATTTTCGGCGATATCGTCACGCTGGTGAGGGCGGATACAGCGGTCTCGTATGTCTGCGAGCAACAGGGACGTCGTTCTGTTCACCCCGTCGCCCACAACATGGATCCGGGCAGCCTGAGACGCTATGAGGCCTGGTACCAATTTCGCGATCCCATCAGCTTCCGGCTACGGGCGCGGCGGAAGGCGACACTCGTCGAAGACGTGATGCCCTATGCAGAGCTGTACAAGACAGAGTTCTACAACGATTTCCTCAAGCGCGAAGGGCAACATCACGGCCTGAACCTGTTCCTGTTCGACGGCAACCAGGATCTCGGGGATTTCCGATTGTGGCGCTCGCCCGGCAGCCCGGATTTCGGTCAGCGCGAAGTGATGCTGCTGGATGCGATCGCGCCCCACCTGCAGCGCGCCCTGACGCGGCGCGCGGACAATTGCGGTCCGTTGACCTCACGCGAACGCGAAGTGGCCGCCCTGGTCGCGCGCGGCTGCCGCGACCGGGAGATCGCAGCGGTTCTGGGGATCAGCTTTTCGACCGTGCGAACGCACATCAACAGCGCGATGGAAAAGAAAGGCTACGGGAACCGGGCGGAACTCGCGGCAGCGGTTACGCGACACTTGGGCGCCGTCCAATAATTGCGGGCGCCGTCCAATAATCGCCGAACCCGCCGTCGCGCGACCGGTCGCGTTCCCGGAGCGACACCGGCGCGGGGGATCGACAGAAATGCCGATACAGGACGCCCGCCTCTGCGCATAGCCTTCCCCCCGCCCCCGTCGTCAGAACCATCGGATGCGGAAAGGAGTTGCCGGATGGCCGCCATTGCGATCGGGGCGCCGTCGGCTTTTCCCGCCCGGGTTCTGCGCATCAGGATGCCCTGCGCCACGGCCCGGCGGCCGGGCGGCGGGCGGACCGACAACCTTCTGCAATCTCATGGCAAAAAGGGAGTTTGCGCATGATCAGAGTGGCCGCCGTTCAAGCCGCGCCCGTCTGGCTCGAAGCCAAGGGCACCCTGGAAAAAACCATCGCGCTGATCGAGGAAGCGGGACGCAACAACGTCAAGCTCCTCGGCTTCGGCGAGTCGTGGCTCCCCGGCTACCCGATCACGATCTTCATGAAACCGCCGATGGTCTCCATGGAAATCGTGATCCAGTACCGCAAGAACGCGATTGCCGTCGACGGGCCGGAGATGAAGGCCATCGGCCAGGCCGCGAAACGGGCCGGCACCTGGGTCATGCTCGGTTACGCCGAACGCGACAAGGGCAGCATCTATTGTTCGCAGGCCTTGCTCAACGACCTCGGCCAGGTGGTCATGAACCGCCGCAAACTCAAGCCGACGCACATGGAAAGAACCGTCTGGGGAGAAGGCCGCGTGGAAGGCCTGACGGTGGTGGAGACCCCGTTCGGCATCGTCGGCGGCTTGAACTGCTGGGAGCATCTGCAACCGATCAATCGTCAGGGGATGTTCCAGCTCGGCGAGCAGATCCACGTCGCTTCATGGCCGGCTCTTTCCGCTTTCCGTGGCGTCGAGGGTACCCGTCCCCTGTCCCAGGAAGTCGCCGAGTTGGAGACATCCTCCTATGCCCTGCAAGGCGGGTGCTTTGCGCTGATGGCGTGCTTGCTCGTCAGCGAGGAAGATCGGCTGAAAATGTGCATGGGCGACGAATCGCTGCTGAACTTCGTCGAGGCGGGCGGCGGCTCCGCCGTCATCTTCGGACCCGACGGAGACCGTCTGACAAAGCGGCTCGACGACAACGCCGAAGCCCTGGCCATCGCCGACATCGACCTGGACGCGATCGAGGCCGTCAAGGTTCTGGGCGATCCCGCCGGGCACTACTTCCGCCCCGATGTCGCCCGCTACGTTCTGGAACGCTCGGCGGCTCCGATCAACGCGCTCTAGCCCGAGGTTGCGGCGGTGGAGAACCGAGAACCGGCATTCGCCCCGAAGCGGGCGACCTGAACAGGGGCCGCGACCGATCCCACGGGTGTTTCCGCAGCGGCCCGCGCCGCTGATCATTCCGAGGTCAAACGGGGGCGGGCCGGCTTGGTTCTGTCGCTCGCCCCTGCGTTGCCGACCGCACGCCAGCGAGAACAAATGCGATGAAACTTACCCAGCCCCTGCTCGGCCTGCTCACGACATTGCTCATTGTCGGCGCATCGCTTGCATTGTGCCTGCTGATGTCGCCGGCGACACTGAACAGTTGGGTGACCCTATTCGTCGTGGCGATGATTCCGTCTCAGATCGTCCTGTGCCTGGGATTGCAGGCAAATCACCCAGCGTCTCTGGCAAAACTGGCCCAGCCATGGCGCGGCATCGGCTTTACGGCGATGAACGCGGCGATCGGCCTGGCGATCGCCTACCTGGTCAACAGCCTCTTCGGAGGCGGCATGACGCCGCCGACGCCGTTTGCGATCATCTTTCTGATCATGACCGTCCCGGTCGCGATCCATATGGTCGCGGCCCTGCAGTGCTGGCCGTTCACGGCCGTTTTTCCCGACCGGCCTCTCGCCCTGGGCGCGTCGACGGTCGGGGGCGTGTATGTGGTGACCGCGATCCTGTTCTGGGGCCTGTGTAGTTTCGAGTTCCTGAAAGCCGCACCGTTCTATCGGGCCGAACTGGATCCGCATGGCCCCTTGCCGCCGGTGGTGCTGCTGTCGCTGCTCTTTACGGCGGTCGTGGTCATCCTGTCGCTGGTGCTGCTGGACTTCTGGCCCGTCTGCAAACTGTTCAAGCTTGTCCCGGCGCTGTCCAGGCAGCCTTGGAGCGGCGCCATCACCCTTGTCTGCGCCTATGCCGTCACTGCGGCGGCGTGGGCGACCTTCGTTACCTACGGCGGAATGGACCCGATGGCCTACCAGATGCAGATCGCGGTCGGCACGATCTTCGGCCTGTTCATTCTCCTGGTCCTATTCGAGGGCGCCCCGTTCATAAGGATTCCCCAGCCGGCGCGGGGAATCGTCCTGGTGACGTTCGGCATTGCGCTGGGTATCGCCAGCTACTGGGTCCACAGCGCTTTCTTCGTTCACGTCCACCATCTCCAGGCCGGCCCCCCGGGCTACGACCTGGAGACCGCCATCGCGTCGGCGATGTATTCGCTGTCGTTTGCTCTGATGCCGGTCTGGGCGACCTACTTTGGATTCTGGCTGCTTCGCCGGACCACGAGTGGGCACGTGTCGCCTCAGGATGCCCCGGACGGCGTTGCCAATGTGTGACCCCGCATGAGGTGAGATCCCGGCCTGCGGTCGATCCATTGCCTGGATCGGCCGCATTTCGCTGCGCCAACGCCGCGCTTGAACAAAGCCGCCATCCGCCGGTCACGATCAAACGGATGGCGTAGGATCGGCCGTGCACCTCGCAGGCTCCACGCAGGGGCGTCGTCGGCCGCGCTACGACGCCTTCTTCAATCCCACCTGTTCGGTCTGGTCGGCGCGCGCCAGCGCATTGAAGGCGATGGCGCACAGGAACACGAACGCGCCGAAGATCGCAGCCCCGCCCAGGACCACCGGAAACCCGCCGTGCTGGTGGAAAAAGCCGATCAGAGGCGCCGCAAACCCGCTCGCGGTGAATCCGAGAAAGTACCGGATGCTGTACGCCTTGGCCCGAAACGCGTCGGGCACATAGTGGGCGATCATCGCATCATTGACCACGACCTGGCCGTAGATCGCCGAGGTGATGATCAGGAGACCGACCAGCAGCGGCACGCCGGTGGTGGCCGCGGCGATCCCGAGCCCAATCGGCTGCAACAAGGCAAGGCCGACGAAGATCACCGCCAGGGGATGGCGGTCGACCAGACGGCCGACCAGCAACTGGGTAAGCGCACCGATCACGAAAACGGCCGTCGCCAGCGAGCCCGTCATCGCCAGCGGGAGCGCGAACCCCATGCGTTCGTCGATGACCTTCGGCATCGCGATGGTCGTGACATTGAACGTAATCCCGCCGGCGACAATGGCCGCGGCGAAGATGACCAGCAACGCGACCGGATGGGCCGACCGGACCGGCTTGGCCTCGCCGCGGTTCTTTTTGGCCGGGTCGCCGTCGCCTTTCACCAGCGCCAGGAATGCCGCCCCGAACAGCATGCAGGCGATGCCAGGCAGCGCAAAAGCCCAGCGCCATCCCAGCACCGCGGCCAGAAAGGCGGTCGTCGCCGACGCAAACGCCGCGCCGAGGTTGCCCCATACACCGTTCCAGCCGAGCGCACGCCCGAGCTGCTGCGCATGGGTCACCAGCATGGCGGATCCGATCGGATGATAGACCGCCGAAAAGATCCCGAGAACCAACAGCCCGGCTGCGAGCGAGACGCGGCTGCCGGCGAACGCCAGCCCGACACACGAGGCTCCGTATCCGAGGAAGTACACCGCGAGCATGTTGCGGCGGCCGACATGGTCGGCAATCCAGCCCATCGGCAGCGAAAACAGCCCGAAGGCCACGAAGGCGCCGGTCGCCAGCCCGATCAACGTGCCGTAGTCGAAACCCTGGGTGGCCGCGATCGCGATTACCGCGGTCGGGTAGATCAGCAGGACAAAATGGTCGAACGCATGGGCGATGTTCACGAACAGGATCGTTCGCGCGCCCAGCACATTTTCACTCATTCGAGCCTCCTTCATCCCCGCCTCCCGTTCGAAACTGGTTGTCGCGATTATAGCTTTGACCCGCCCGCACCGTTGGGCCAATATTGTGCGAGATCGGGCCAAGCGCCCGAGCCGAGGAAGGGCGGACCTGAGAAGATCGGGACCCAAGACGATCGGAACCCAAGACGATCGGGACCTGGGAGCCGCGCATGCGATCGATCGACGCCGCAGATTATCAGGCTGTTCCGCGTCCCATCGCGGTCATGCCCAAGACCTTTGCCGAGGGCGCGTCGACCGGGCGCCACAGCCATGCCCGCGGACAAATTCTCTACGCCACCGACGGGTTGATGATCGCGCAGACCGACAACGGCGCGTGGACCGTCCCGACCAGCCACGCGCTCCTGATACCGCCCCGGCTGCCGCACGAAATCACCATGCACGGCAACGTCAGAATGCTCACGGCCTATGTCTCGCCGGAGGCCTGGGACCGGGTCGCGCAGCCGGACTGCCGGGTCATTCGCGTTTCGCGCCTGATGGATGCGACGCTCGACGCCCTCGGCCAGGAGCCGGTGGTCTACGACCTGCACGGGCGCGGCGGGCATCTGGCCGAAATCATTCTGGACGAGGTTTTCAGAGCCGAGACCGTCGCTCTCACGCTACCGCTGCCCGCCGATCGCCGACTGCGGACGCTGTGTGAAGCCCTGCTCGCGGATCCGGGTCTGGATCGCGGGTTGGACGACTGGGCCGGCGTCGCCGCGGTCAGCCGGCGAACGCTGACGCGGGCGTTCCGGCGCGACACCGGGCTGAGCTTCGGTCAATGGCTGCGCCGATTGCGCCAGCTTCACGTGCTGAAACTGCAGGCCGAAGGCCAGCCGGCCAAACTGATCGCCGCCGAGGTCGGCTACAGCAGCCCGCAGGCCTGCCGGGCGATGGTGAAGCGGGCGCAGCGGCCGGCGTAACGCCGGCGGACATCGCCGGGCACCACGCTATCTCCCGCGGCGGCGCAACTCCGAGATGATCACGCTGTTGTCCAGGTCACCCTCCCGATGACTGACGCAGGCATTGAGGATCTCGGCATGAACCGCGAGCGCGGGCAGCGATTGCCCCCGTTCACCGGCCTTGTCCAGGATGAGCGAAACGTCCTTCAGATGCTGCGAGGCGCGCCCCTCCGGCGAAAAATCGCCGCGAAGCATTTTCGGTCCCTTGTTGTCCATGATCCGCGAATAGGCGACCGACTGGCGGGCGACATCGAGGA
>JAVBUK010000522.1:0-10692 GCA_031555345.1 Xanthobacteraceae bacterium
TGGAGAAGACGGTGGTCCTGGCGCGGCGGCTCAATGGTCCGGACGGGACGTTCGCCGGCATTCTGTACGTCACGGTCGAGACCAGTTACTTCGAGATGATCTACCGGGCGGTCGACTCGCTCGACGGCCAGGCGTTTTCGCTCATCCACCAGAACGGCACCGTTCTGATCGATTATCCCGAAAAACGCCGCAACGCCGACCAGCCGTCGGCGGAAAGCGGACATCACGCCGAACGGCATCCGGCCAACCGGCACGCCGCCGGAGCACATTCCCCGGAAGGTCATCGTCTCGCCCTGCCGGCCGACGAGCGCGGCGGCGTGCTGCAGAAGAGCGATCTGGTCGGTGGCGAGGTCCATCGCATCGCCGTCACCGCGCTCGATGAGTATCCGCTCGCGGTCGCGGTTTCGGTGCCCGAGAGAGTTCTGCTGAAGCCATGGTGGTCGGACGTGATCCCGATCGGCGCCGCGACGGCGACGCTGTGCTTCTGCGCCATCTTGCTGTTGCGGATGATGCAGCGCCAATACCGGCAGATCGTGCGTTCGGAGTCGCGGCTGGCGAAATACTCGGCCGCCCTGGAGCGCAAGAACCGGCACCTCGACGTCGCGCTCAACAGCATGAGCCAGGGGTTGGCGATCTTCGACGGCAGCCGGTGCCTGGTCGTCTGCAACGACCGCTATCGCGAACTGCTGCTGTTGCCGGACGAGTTGACGACGCCCGGCCGCTTTGCGGACGACCTGATCGCGGCGGCCGAGACGACCTGGGAGATGCCGGCGGGATCGCTTCTGCAGGCCCGGATCGCGATTCATCGTGACGTCACCAAATCGTCCACCGCCGAGTTGAAAAGCAGCCGCGGGACATCGGTCATGCTGGTTTCCGACGCGATCGCCGGCGGCGGCTGGGTCACGACGGTCGAGGACGTGACCGAAAAGCGGGCCGCCGAGGCGGAAATCAGACGGCGCGCCCACACCGATACCCTGACCGGTGTCGGCAACCGATCGGAATTCCTGGAACGGATCCAGGCGGCCGGTCGGCGGCTGAACCAGGAAGGGCAGCCGTTTTCACTGCTGATCATCGACCTCGATCGCTTCAAAGAGGTCAACGACACCTACGGCCACGCCGCCGGCGACGCCGTGCTCAAGGAGGTGACCCGTCGGTTGCAGTCCTTGTTGGAAAATGACGACGTGCTGGCGAGGTTGGGGGGAGACGAGTTCGCAATCATCCAGGTGCTGCCGGGCGGCGCGGCCCCGGGAAGCGCCTTCGCACCCCGGATGGTGGAGGCGACCACCACGCTCGTCATGCGCATCTGCGACGCACTCGGGCAGATATACGAACTGGATCGCTACCAGACGATGTTGAGCGCCAGTGTCGGAGTCGCAATGGCGCCGAGGGACAGTTGCGAGCCGACCGAACTCATGAAGATGGCCGATCTCGCGCTCTACAAGATCAAGGCGGAGGGCCGGAGAGGATATGCGTTCTTCGAACCGGAACTCGCCGTCAAGGAAGCGGAACGGCGGCGATTCGAACTCGAACTGTCCGCCGGCATCGCCCGCGACGAGTTCGAGATGTACTACCAGCCGCAAATCGACGTGCGGACGAATCGGGTGTGCGGCCGGGAAGCGCTGATCCGGTGGAATCATCCCGAAAAGGGTGTCGTCACACCCGATCGGTTCATTTCCATCGCCGAGGACACCGGTCTGGTGACGGTTCTGGGCGAATGGGCGCTTTACGCTGCTTGTGCCGAGGCCTCGTCCTGGCCGGATGGCGTCAAGGTCGCCATCAACATGTCGCCGATCCAGTTCCAGGCCCCCAACCTGCTCGAGACGGTCAAGTCGGCTCTCGCCAAGTCCGGCCTCGCCCCCGATCGCCTGGAAATCGAAATCACGGAACGCGTTCTTCTCGATCGGGAGGAGCGGTATCTGGCGACAATGCACGCGCTCAAGCGGCTAGGCGTTTCGATCGCCCTGGACGACTTCGGAACGGGCCACTCGTCGCTCAGCTACCTGGAGATGTTTCCGTTCGACAAGATCAAGATCGACAAGTCCTTCACCCGTGCGCTCCCGGAGCGGCCCGAGTGCGCGGCGATCGTCTGCGCGGTCATCAATTTGGGGCGGTCGCTCGAAATGGTCACGGTGGCCGAAGGCGTCGAGACGTTCGAACAGTTCAACATCCTGCGGGCCGTGGGGGTGAACCAGGTCCAGGGTTTCCTGTTCGGCGGCCCGGTACCGGCGGCCAAGGATGGCGATTGTCCGGGGGATGTGGGCACGGAATCCACCGCCACCGCGTAGGTCAGGGCCTGGCGCGCGCTTTTGTCGGTTACGCAGTCGAGAGACGGCGGCTCATTGGTGGTGTTCCGACGGCTGGCCGGGGGCCGGGTCAGGATCGTCGTCGAATTCGCTTTTGGGGGCGGGCCTCGCGAAGCTAATGATCAGCAGCGCGACCGAAAGTCCGGCGAGCATCGCATTGAACAGCACCAGACCGAGGCCGGCCGCGGCAAGTCCGACCGCAGCCAGCGGCACCGAAGGGCGCATCAGGTTGAGCGTGGCTGCCCCGAGCGCAACCCAGCCGAACACCGAATGTTCGTAGAGACCGCGCGCCACGCGGCGACTGGCGCACATCCAGGTATCCAGCCCGCCGTCGCAGGCAAGCCCGACCAGGGTGGATTCAATCCCGAGGTACCGCAGATATATCGCATATCCGACCGAGCAGAATCCGATCGCGATCAGCCAGTGGATCTGGCGTGGCGAAGGCATGAAATGGCGGGTCATGCTACGGCAGGTCTCCCGAGCGGCACCGGTCGGCTGGCCCGATCAGCGTTGGGCGAGTTTCTGCCCTTCGAATAGCGCCGGTTGGCACGGAACGCCAGCGACGACAAGCGCGGCGCAGATCCGGGCGACGGCAGCCCGGTTGGTGATTGGGCCTGCGAGCAGACGAAGTTCCGTGCTGCCGGGCCGTGTGCCTTCGCGGACCGAAACCAACGGCTGCAAGCCGTCGAGGCGGCTTGGCTGGCGGCTGCGGGTCTTTTCCCACAGCGTCCGCAGGCCGGCGAGGTTGGGCGACGTTCCGAGATCGAGGGCGTATTCGGTTCGCGGCGTCGGCGGGGTGGCCGCGGCGGCTTCAGGGGGCGTGACCGCCACCACCGACGCCACCGGGGAGGCCGCGCTCGCGTAGGCCTGGAGCACCGTCAAGGCATTGTTTGGCAAAGACTTCGCTTGGGTGGCGGCGGGCGCCTCCGGGGCCGGCAGCGGCTCGACGGGCACGATCATCGGGCGTGGCGTCGGTTCGTCCTTGCGGCCGGGGACCTCGTCGGCACGGTTCGCGGCCGGCGCGGCGGCGACTGCTGGCGGGGAAGCCTTTGCGGTCACAGGGGGCGGCCCCGCGTTGGGCGGCACGGCGGGTGCCCTGGGCTCGGCCTGGCGCTTGACCGAACCGGTCAGGTCCTCGAGGTTGCGCTCCAGGATCGCGATGCGTTGCGCCATCCGCTCGCGATCGGCGACCAGGATCCGTACCAGGTCCGTGGTACGGCGCGCCTCGCGTTCGGCGTCGGCGCGTGCCAACATTTCCGCGCCGGTGGTCCGCAGCGCCTGTTGCCGCTGGGCACCGTTGATCGTGGCGAAGGCCGTGTTCGCGCGATCATTGCCGGATTCGGTGCGGACGGCGAACACGGCCACGGCGACCGCCGTGATGGCGCAAACACCCCACCCGCCGAATCGCAGCAGCGACCGCAGTCCGAAGTGTGGCGCGCTCTCGGCGGAGACGAGGTCGCGGAACCTGTCCGCCAAATGGGTCGCAATTCGCCGAATCAAGTCCATAAAGAACAGTTAGCAGAACGGAAACGATTCGGCTGCTGCGGCGAAACCCCGTAGAATCCCGCCTTTTCCCCGCGGCGCCGGCAGGTTACGACGCGTTGCCATGACCTTACCGTCCCCCGGCCTCACCATCGTGCTCGCCGCCGGCGAAGGAACGCGGATGCGTTCCTCGCGACCCAAGGTGTTGCACGCGATCGGCGGCCGCAGCCTGCTCGAACACGTCCTGCTGACGGCTGGGCTTCCCGGCGGCGACCTCGCCGTGGTGGTGGGGCCCGGCCAAACGGAGGTCGAGGCAGCCATACGGACGATCGCGCCGGACGCGGCGGTGTTCGTGCAACAGCAGCGGCGCGGCACGGCGCACGCGGTGCTGGCGGCGCGGCCGGCGATCGAGCGGAACGGCGGCGACGTGCTGGTCGCATTCGCCGATACCCCGCTGGTGTGGCCGCAGACGCTGCAGCACCTGCGTGCGGCGGTGGCCGGCCCGGCGGTCGCGGTGCTCGGGTTCCGGCCGGCGATCCCGGCCGGCTACGGGCGGCTGATCACCGAGGGCGAACGCCTGGTGGCGATTCGCGAGGAGAAGGACGCGAGCGCGGCCGAACGCGCCATTACACTGTGCAACGCCGGGCTGATGGCGCTGCGCGGCGACGTCGCCCTGGAAATCCTGGACCGCATCGGCGACGACAACGCCAAGCGCGAATTCTACCTCACCGACGCCGTGGCGATCGCGCGCGACATGGGGCTGGAGGCGGCTGCGCTGGAAGCCGAGGAGGACGAGGTGCGGGGCGTGAATACGCAGGCCCAGCTCGCCGAAGCCGAAGAGGTGCTGCAGCGCCGCTTGCGGGCGGCCGCGCTCGCGGCCGGTGTCACCATGGTGGCACCGGAGACGGTGCATTTGTCCGCCGATACCCGGATCGCCGCGGATGTGACGGTTGAGCCCCATGTCGTGTTCGGCCCCGGGGTGAGCGTGGCGCGCGGTGCCATCATCCGGTCGTTCTCGTACCTGGAGAGAACCGACGTCGGCACCGGCGCCACGGTCGGCCCATTCGGGCGGGTGCGGTCCGGCGGGACCAGCGGCAAAGAGTAGGCCGGAAACGTGGCCGAGGAGCGGGCGCGCTTGCGCCGTGTCGAATCCAGCGTAACACTACGCCGTTGCCATGGCGTCACTGCCCGCAAATGGGCCGCGTCACGGATTGAAAGGCGATGAAATTCATCGTGATTTCCGCGACTTGAAGGTGCCACCTAAACAACGGCGAGGAACCCGGGCCGCACCGGCCGGGACAGGGGCAGGTTTCTGATCCATGTGCGGAATTGTTGGAATCGTCGGGCGTGAACCGGTCGCGCCCCTGATGGTCGACGCTCTCAAGCGCCTGGAATACCGCGGCTACGACTCCGCCGGGATCGCCACGCTGGAGCAGGGGCGGCTCGAACGCCGGCGCGCCGAGGGCAAGCTGCGCAATCTCGAACACCGTCTGGCCGGCGAGCCGCTCGGCGGCACGATCGGCATCGGACATACCCGCTGGGCCACCCATGGTCAGCCGAACGAAAGCAATGCGCATCCGCACGCGACCGAGCGCGTTGCCGTCGTCCACAACGGCATCATCGAGAATTTCTACGAGCTGCGCGGCGAGCTGGAGAAGGACGGCGCGGCGTTCTGCTCCGAGACCGACACCGAAGTCGTCGCGCATCTGGTCACCGCCGAGCTGAACAAAGGCAAGGGTCCCGGGGAGGCGGTGGCCGCCGCTCTGCCGCGGCTGCGGGGCGCTTTCGCACTCGCGTTCCTGTTCACCGGTCAGGAGGATCTGCTGATCGGGGCACGACGTGGCTCGCCGCTGGCGATCGGTTACGGCGAGGGCGAGATGGTCCTCGGTTCCGACGCCATCGCGCTGGCGCCGTTCACCGACGCGATCAGCTATCTCGAGGACGGCGACTGGGTGGTGATCACCCGTGCGGGCGCTCAGGTGCATGACGTCGCCGGAAACGCGGTCGAACGCGCGATCCTCAAGTCGAACGCTTCGGCGTTCCTGGTCGACAAAGGCAACCATCGCCATTTCATGGCCAAGGAAATCCACGAGCAGCCCGAGGTCGTCGGCCACACGCTCGCCCATTACATCGACATGGCGGCGGGTCGGATCGCGCTGCCGGCGCTGCCGTTCGATTTCGGCGCGATCAAGCGGGTGTCGATCGCGGCCTGCGGCACCGCCTATTATGCCGGCCTGATCGGAAAATATTGGTTCGAGCGGTTCGCGCGCCTGCCGGTCGAGATCGACATCGCCTCGGAATTCCGCTACCGCGAGGCGCCGTTCGAGCCCGGCAACCTCGCCCTGTTCGTGTCGCAGTCGGGCGAGACCGCCGACACGCTGGCGACGCTGCGCTACGCCAAGGCGCAGGGGCAGCACGTGGTTTCGATCGTCAACGTGCCGACCTCGACGATCGCCCGCGAAAGCGACGTGGTGATGCCGACCCTGGCCGGCCCGGAGGTCGGCGTGGCGTCGACCAAGGCGTTCACCTGCCAGCTGGCGGCGCTGGCATGTCTGGCGATCGGAGCCGGGCGCGCGCGCGGCATCTTGAGCGCGGAAGACGAGGTCAAGCTCGTCCGTGCCCTCATCGAGGTGCCGCGCCACATGTCGGAGGCGCTGGCGCTCGAGCCGAAGATCGAGCTTCTCGCCCGCGACCTGGCGAAGAGCCGCGACGTGCTCTATCTCGGGCGCGGAACCTCGTTCCCGCTGGCGCTCGAAGGGGCGCTCAAGCTCAAGGAAATTTCCTACATCCACGCCGAAGGCTACGCGGCGGGCGAACTCAAGCATGGACCGATCGCGTTGATCGACGAGACCATGCCGGTGATCGTGATCGCGCCCTACGACCGGGTGTTCGAGAAGACCGTATCGAACATGCAGGAAGTGGCGGCCCGCGGCGGGCGCATCATCCTGGTCACCGATCCCCAGGGGCGGCGCGCGGCGACGGTCGATTCGATCGTGACGCTGGCACTGCCGGACATGCCCGCGACGGTGACGCCGTTGGTTTACGCCATCCCGGTCCAACTGATCGCCTACCACACCGCCGTCATCATGGGCACCGACGTCGACCAGCCGCGCAACCTCGCGAAGTCGGTGACGGTGGAGTAGGCTTGGCCCGAGAGTTGGCAGAACGAGCGGGGGGCCAAGTGGCAAGCCGCCGCCCGCCGTCGTATAATGCGCAAGGTACCGCCCCGATCGGCGGCCGGAGCGGACCACAGAGGCCATGAGCGACAAGCCGCAAAATCCGAAATCCGAACCGCCGCAGGCAGGAGCTGACGGAACGCGTAGCCGCGGTCCGGGGGCACGCGTTCGCAACTACTTCCTGACCGGACTGGTGGTGGCCGGGCCGCTTGCCATCACGCTCTACCTCACGTGGTCGTTCATCACCTGGGTCGACGACCTGGTGCGGCCGTTCATTCCGATGCCGTACCGGCCGGAAACCTATTTGCCGTGGAAGATTCCCGGCACCGGCCTGATCGCGGCGTTCTTCGCCCTCACCATGCTGGGCTTCTTCACCGCCAACCTGGTCGGGCGGTCGCTGGTCGAACTCGGCGAGGCGCTGCTCGGCCGCATGCCCTTGGTGCGTTCGGTCTACAAGGGGCTCAAGCAGGTGTTCGAGACGCTGTTCTCGGAATCGGGTTCGAGCTTTCGCAAGGTGGGATTGGTCCAGTTTCCCTCGCCCGGCATGTGGTCACTGGTGTTCCTGTCGCTGCCGGCGGGCCGGGACATCGCCCCGCGGCTGCCGCGGACCGAGGAATACATCTCGGTGTTCATGCCGTGCACGCCCAACCCGACCACCGGCTTCTTCTTTTATGTGGCGCGCAGCGACATCATCGAGCTCGACAGTCCGGTCGAAGCGGCCGCCAAGCTGATCATGTCGGCAGGGTTGATCCAACCCGACGGCGGCAACGACACTCAGAAGAGACTGTCGGCGCTGGCCGAGGCGGCCAAGATGGCGCGCACGGCCCTCAACGTGCCGCTCGACGAAAACGTGAAATAGGTCGAGCGGACGGCGTGGGGTGGTCGCCGCCGGGGTCCGCGTTTCCGCCTCACGCCCGCGGTATCGCCGCCCGCCCGATTGTCCCGGCGACGGCCGAGGCCGCGAATGCGCGCGATCACCCCGCGTTATTGACGATAAACATGCCTCCCGGATGCTCGGGCTGTAGAAACGACCGGTCGGCGTGGCAGCGCCGCCGCGGTGTTGAACCGTCGCACTCGCCCGTTTCGAGACCAGCCGCCAATTCGACGAAGGTCGGATCCTGTCAGCGGAATTTCGCCGAGATGGTCTCGCTTGCCTTCATTACCAGGGCCGCCGTGGCGTCGGGTCCGCCATGGTCGGAGGAACGCTCGACGGGCGTCAGAACCGAGATGTTGCCGAGGACAATTCCGTTGTGGCCGATGATCGGGGCCGCGATCCCGACCGTTCCCGGGTGGCGCTGACCCTTGCTGATGGCGTAGCCGCGCTGCCGGATGGTTTCCAGTTCCTGGCGCAGCTTGGCCGCATCGGTGATCGTGTCGTTGGTCACCGACGGCAGGCCGTAGCGGGCGAGGACGGCTTCCTGCACTTCGCGCTCCAGAAACGCCAGGATGCTCAGCCCGCTTGCCCCGGCGTGGATCGGTGCCCAGCGATGGTGCTCGACCGCGAAGCGGAACGGATAGGGCGTATCCACCTGGGCGATGAAACACATCTGCAGGCGGGCATAATCGAACAGCCCAAGCACCGTCGTCTCGCGGCACGCGGCCGTGATCTCGTGCATGGCCGGCAGCGCGGCACGGCGCAGCGGGATTTCGCCGGACAACGCCAACGCCATGCGGAACAGGTTCAAGGCCAACCGATAGCTGCCGGACTCATCACCACGCTCGATCCAGCCCTGCTCTTCGAGGGTCATCAGGGTGCGGTGGATCGCACTCACCGGAAGGGACAGGCTGGCCGACAATTCCCGCACGCCCCACGACCGCGCCGGATCACGATCGGCCAGGAAGGAAACCAGTTCGATCGCGCGCGCGACCGGATTGCGCTTGTTCGCTGCGGCTTTCGCCCGGGCGGTCGTCAACAGGAATCCCCATGCTTGCTCTGGCCGATGAATGGGCAAGTCCCGGAACGATGTCAATGCGGGCAATCGAATGAAGGGCGTTTCGGATTCCTTTCTTTTCGATTGCGTCCAACAGGGAACCGAAGGTTCCGGTTCCACGCCGAGCTCGGATACGACCAGAAGCGGTCTTCACCCGATTGCCCTGCGATGTCGATACGGGCCGAGAAAGGCACGTCGCCGACCCGCCATGGCGGGCATGCGACCGCCCGGTATATCCATGCCGGACGATGACCCCACACCTATGAAAGCCGCCATCGGCGGCAGGCGAGCATCGCCGATGCACCGCGGCTCGCGCTGGTCAGGGTGTCCGGTGGCGCGGCGTCGACGGCACAAAGCATCCGTCGGGTCCTGGTCGGAATCGGATCGTGCTTGTTGGACGGCCGGTCATCCCGCCCGCAGCAGACGGATCGCTTCGTCGCGTTCGAACAGGTAGAGCAGCACGCGCAACGCCGCGCCGCGCTCCGAGGCGAGGTCGCGGTCGCGCGCGAGCACGAGGGCGGCGTCGTCGCGCGCGACCTGCAGGAGTTCGCCGTGAATCTCCGGGCGGGCGATCCGGAAGCCCGGCAGGCCGCTCTGGCGTGTGCCCAGCACGTCGCCTTCGCCGCGCAGCTTCAAGTCTTGTTCGGCGATGCGGAAACCATCCTCGGTCTCGCGCATGACGGCCAGCCGGGCCTTGGCGGTCTCGCCCAGCGGCGTCCGGTAAAGCAGCAGACAGGTCGAGCGGCCGGTGCCGCGGCCGATCCGGCCGCGCAACTGGTGCAGCTGGGCGAGGCCGAAGCGCTCGGCGTGCTCGATCACCATCACGGTCGCCGCCGGCACGTCGACGCCGACCTCGATCACCGTGGTGGCGACTAGGAGCCGGGTGTCGCCGGCGGCAAAGGCGGCCATGGCGCGATCCTTGTCGGTGCCGCGCATCTGTCCATGCACCAGGCCGACGCGTTCGCCGAACCTCTCGTGCAGTTCGGCGAAGCGATCCTCGGCCGCGGCGAGATCACTCGCTTCCGATTCCTCGACCAGCGGACAGACCCAGTACACCTGCCTTCCGTCGTCGAGGGCGCGGCCGACGCCGTCTTCGACCTCCTGCAGGCGATCGAGCGACACCGTGCGGGTGTCGACCGGCTGACGGCCCGCCGGTTTCTCGCGCAGCTCGGAAACGTCCATGTCGCCGAAGAAGGTGAGCACCAGCGTGCGCGGGATCGGGGTCGCGGTCATCACCAGCACGTCCACCGCCTCGCCCTTGCGAGCGAGCGCGAGCCGCTGATGCACGCCGAAACGGTGCTGCTCGTCGACCACCGCCAGCGCCAGATCGCGGAACGCCACCTCGTCCTGGAACAGCGCGTGGGTGCCGACCAGCAGGTCGATCTCACCGGCGGCCAGCGCCTGTAGGCCGGCGTCGCGTTCGCGGCCCTTTTCCCGGCCGGTGAGGATGGCGACGCGCAGACCGGCGGCCTCGGCCAGCGGCGCGATGGTCTTGAGATGCTGGCGGGCGAGGATTTCGTTGGGAGCCATCAGCGCGACCTGCCGGCCGGCTTCCACCACCGCGGCGGCGGCGAGCAGCGCCACGACGGTCTTGCCCGAGCCGACGTCGCCCTGCAGCAGCCGCAACATGCGCTGACTGGCGGCGAGGTCGCCGACGATCTCGTCGATCGCCCGCGTCTGCGATGCCGTCAGCCGGTAGGGCAGGGCGGCGACGATCCGCGCCCGCAGGCTGCCATCACCGGCGCTGCCGCGACCGCTCTGACGCCGCGCCTGCGCGCGCACCAGGCCGAGCGCGAGCTG
>JAVBUK010000044.1:0-3020 GCA_031555345.1 Xanthobacteraceae bacterium
CGCAACGGGGGACCGACATGGCCGAACAGAAAGCCCGCGACATCAATTTCCGCTACGAGGACGTGCCCGAACTGACGGAGACGTTTTCCGATGCGATCGGCCAATGGCATTTCGACGGCCATAATCTGCGCATCGAATTCCAGGTGTCGCGGTTCGACGAACCGCGCCCGGGCGAACCGACCAGCGGCCGCCGCCGCCCGGCCTGCCGCCTGGTGCTGTCGACCAACGGCGTGCTCGACCTGATCAACCGCGCCCAGCAGCTCGCCGCCGTGATGGAAAAAGCCGGCCTGGTCAAGAAGGAGCCACCGGCCGCCAGGCCGCCGGCGAACTGACGAGGGCCCGCGAGCCCGACGGCGCCGCGCCTCACCATGACGCGCGCACTATCAGCCTCCGTCCCCTCATTGCCGCAAGCCGAGCGCCAGATAGGCGAGCGCCGCGGTGACGACGGCGCCGACGACGGTGAGCGCCACCCGGCGCTTGACCGCGTCGGTGCCGGTGCGCAGGTCGTCGAGGAAGGCGAAGTTCCGCTGCGCCTGCCGGATGCCCTCGGGGGTGGTGGCGTCGATGCCGAGCAGGAGGAGAACTTCGCGGGCGGATTCACGCCCGGCCGCCCGTGCGATCTCCTCGACGCTGCGCTCGTTCACCGGCATGGCCTTGCCCTCGGTTACGGCTCGACCTGCCCGGCGGCGCGCAACTGCGCTCCGACCGAACCGAGCTTGCGGCGACACAGATTGCCGTGGCGGCGCAACGCGTTTTCGTAGCGGGCCGCGGCCGAGCCGGCGCGATTGCCGACCTTGCCGGGATCCGGCGGCGCGGGCTCCCCGCCACACTCGAACGCCGTGGCCGGGAAGCGCGGACCGGAGACGATCGCCTCGACGGGCTCCGGCGCCTTGTGACCACACCCAACCAGCGGCAGCACCACGGCCAACACGATCCAGCGCCTCATTCGAGCCCCCTCGCCTTGCGCTCCCGCGCCCAGGTGTCGCGCAGGATTTTTGGCACCGGCCCATCCACTTCAATCGCGGCCCCATCGATGAACGCATCGGTGGCACGCGCCTGCGCCTCGGCGACGGCCGTCAGCCGGTCGAGCTCCGCCTGGGCACGGGCGGCCTCGGTGCGTTGCCGCTCGATCGCGGCGCGCTGCGCCCTGGCGGCGTCGAGATCGCGCGCCATCAGGCAACTCGCGAGATCGCGTTCGGCCGGCGCCCGATCGGCACAGCCGTATTTCCGGGCGAGTGCGATGTGCTGGCGCTGCAGCACGCCATAGGCCGTGGCCCGGGTCCGCAGCTGCATGACCCAGGCGGTGAGCCCGGCGGCGACGACCACGACCGCCGCGATCCCGATCAGCCGGGCCCGGGTCCCGCCCATTCCGAGCGATGTGAGCGGGCCAATCACCTCAGTCCTCCCGCAGACAGGCGGCACGCTCGGCGACCCGCCGGTTTGTCAGGCCGGGCAGATAAATGCCGCGCGCATAGACGTATTTGAGGAGATTGTCGCAAGCCTGCCGGGTGCGGCCCGTATTCATGTCGCGCGCCACGCTCGACTTGCACAGCGCGCCCCCGCCCACGTTGTAGGTGAAGCTGATGATCGCGGCGCGTCGGTGCGGCGGCATCGCCACCTGAATGCAGCGGTCGACCTGCGCTTCGTAGCGGGGCAGGTCCTCGACCAGCAGCGCCTTGCACTGGTCGGGCGTCTTGCGCTCGCCCATCCGCACGCCCTCGATATGGCCGAAGCAGATGGTCGGGATGCCGACCGGATCGCGATACGCATAGGTGCGCAGCCCCTCGAACCCGGCGATCAGCGTGATGGCCAGCGCCGCGGCCGCGGTTTTTTTGCGCGCCGCCATCTCAGTCGAGCCCCGGTTGCTCGAGGAGGCGCGCGACCGCGATGGTCGCGTAACCGGCGATGTTCAGGGCGAGGAACAGCCACGGGTCGATGACCCCGGAAAGCCCCGAGAGGCCGATCACCGCGCCGTTGAACGCGCCCCAGAACAGGGCCGCGCGCATGCTCCACCAGCGGTGGGAAGCGCGCCAGTCGTCGACCAGCCGGAGTTTCGGGAGGGAACGCATGGCAAGACGGGCTCCGTATGAGCCGCACGTCTTGCGCGGAGGTGAGAATGGGCTTTCGTACCCTGATTTGAGCGTTCAGTAAACTCTCGGCGGCATGCCGTCGTTGATAAGCCGGTTGAGCCTTTGGTTCTGAATGATCACGCCATGCTCGGCCCGGCCGGAAAGCCGCGCCCGCGTCGCGAGCGAGGCCCGAATGGCCTGGGGCGTGATCGCCAACGGTGCGTGGATCGGGACAGCGTTGAACCGGGCAATGTCGGCGAGAGCGCGCGTCTTGCCGCCTTCGTCACGGCGTTCGACGGCGCCGGAATAGGCGTTGAGCAGCGCCTTGCGGCGACTTGTCATCCGCTTTTCCATGTTCTTCTTTTCGGTGTTGCGGTCCTGTTGCTCGGCGACCACGGCCGGCGTGAACCCCAGCGCCTGCTTGAGCGCGCCGGCAAAGCCGACATCGGCCGCCGACACGACCGTGTCGCCACGCATGTCGACCACCCCCTCCTGGGCATAGCGCCAGGATTTCATCAGGTTCTTGGCGAAGGTCGGCATCATGGTCTCGACACCGCGCGCCACCCCCTTGCCGTCGCGGACTACGCCGTAACCCCGATAGACGTTGCGGCCGAGACCCCAGATCGGCCCCAGCATCTCGTTGGTCATCGTGTTCCAGTAGTCCTCGCCGGTGCGCTCGCGGTCATCGGTCTGGAACCAGAGGTCGGGCATGCCGAGCCGCGCGGTCAACGATGTGCCGGTGACGTAACCCGGCACGCCGTCGAGCACGACCCCACCCAACTGCGGTCCCAGGACTTCGAGGACGAGGTGCTGGAACTCTTCCTTGGCCGACTTCTCGTCGTCGAGATCGCCGAAGATCAGGCCGTAGAGCGGAATGACCAGTTGCTGCATCAGCGGAACGCCGAGCGCGCCGGCCATCAGCGCATACATGCCCATGATGCCGGCGAGCTG
>JAVBUK010000391.1:0-11872 GCA_031555345.1 Xanthobacteraceae bacterium
GATTCCGCAACGAAGACCTCGCCATCCGGCCCATACCAGGCCGGGATCTGGTGGCCCCACCAGAGCTGACGCGAGACGCACCAGGGCTCGATGTTCTCGAGCCAGTCGTAATAGACCTTGGTCCAGTTCTCGGGCGTGAGCACCCCGGTCTCTTGGTAGTAGGCCAGCGCCCTGGCGACCGCCTCCGCCTCGGTTTCGGCCACGAACACCTTGCCGTCCGGCCCGTACCAGGCCGGGATCTGGTGGCCCCACCACAATTGCCGCGAAATGCACCAGGGCTGGATGTTCTCCATCCATTCGTAATAGGTCTTTTCCCAGTTCTTCGGCACGAAGGTGGTACGGCCGTCGCGCACCGCCGCGATCGCCTGTTCGGCCAGCGTCTTGGCGTCGACATACCACTGGTCGGTCAGGAACGGTTCGATCACCACGGTGGAACGGTCGCCGTGCGGCACCGTGTGGGTGTTGGGCTCGATCTTGTCCACCAACCCGATCTCGACCAGCCGGCCGACAATCATCTTGCGGGCCGCGAAGCGATCGACGCCGTGCAGTTCCAGGGTCGCCTGGAGTTCGGGCGTCGCCATCAGGCCGTGCAGGAACGCCTCGTTGTTGACCAGGTTCATCCTCGCCTCGACGTCGAGAATGCTGACCTGCGCCAGGCCGTGCCGCTTGCCGACCTCGAAATCGTTGAAGTCGTGCGCCGGGGTGATCTTCACCGCACCGGTGCCCTTTTCCGGATCCGCATAGTCGTCGCCGACGATCGGAATGCGCCGGCCGACCAGCGGCAGAATCGCGTGCTGGCCGATCAGATGCTTGAGCCGCTCGTTGTCCGGATGCACCGCCACCGCGGTGTCGCCCAGCATGGTCTCCGGGCGGGTGGTGGCGACGGTGACGAACTGCTCCGAACCCTCGACCGGATACTTGAAATAGTAGAGATGGCCGTTGGGATTACGGTCGAGGACCTTGCCGAGCTTGGCCGCATCGAACGGCTCTTCGCCGCAGGCGGTCCACTTGAAGCTGCCGCTGCACTCGACCTGCTGCACCTCGAGATCGGAAATCGCGGTGAGCAGCTTCGGATCCCAGTTGACCAGCCGCTTGTCCTTGGAGATCAGCCCCTGGCGGTGCAGCTCGACAAAGACCTTGAGCACCGCCCGCGACAGACCCTCGTCCATGGTGAAGCGCTCGCGCGACCAGTCGCACGACGCCCCGAGGCGCTTGAGCTGATTGATGATGACGCCACCGGATTCGGCTTTCCAGGCCCATACCCGTTCGAGGAACTTGTCGCGCCCCATGGCGCGGCGATCCGGTTCCCCGCGTTCCATCAGTTGGCGCTCGACCACCATCTGGGTCGCGATCCCGGCGTGGTCGGTGCCGGGTTGCCACAGCACGTCGCGCCCGCGCATGCGCTCGAACCGGCACAACACGTCCTGCAACGTATTGTTGAGGGCATGCCCCCTGTGCAGCGAGCCGGTGACATTGGGCGGCGGGATCACGATGCAGTAGGGCCGGGCCTGGGCGCGCTCGGGTCGGCCGGCGCGGAACGCCTGAGCCTGCTCCCATACCTCGGAAATCCGCGTTTCAATCTCGGCCGGCTGGTAGTTTTTTTCGATCATCGGTCGTCCGCTGCGCCAAAGAGCGCTTCCTGCGGACGCCACGACGGCATCGGTGAAGCGCGTTTCTGTCTGTCCAGCTGGTAAGAACCCCGCCGACCTTGCCCTGTCAACGCTTGCGGGGCCAATATGCGCGCGATCGCCCGCCGCTCCCCGGGTGCAGCCCACTGGCCTGTTCGCGCCCAACCGCCGATCGGATCCACCTTGCTCGCCCCCTCCCCGCCCACGTCGTCCTATCGACGGCCGATCGCCCTGTTGGCGCTCGCCGCCTTCGCCAGCCAGTCGATGGTGCGCTCCGTCGACTCGCTCCTGCCGCAGATCGCCACCGACCTCGCGGTTTCCGTCGGCGCCGCCTCGGTCGTCGTCTCGGCCTACACCCTGGCGCACGGCACCATGCAGCTGTTCCTCGGCCCGTTCGCGGATCGGTTCAGCAAGTACCTGATCGCCGCGATCATGTGCATGTTGTGCGCGTTGACCGTCTCGTTCTGCGGCCTGGCGGACGGAGTCGGAACCCTGACGGTCGCCCGCATCGCCTCCGGCTGCACCGCCTCCTGGATCGTGCCGCTGGGCATCGCCTATGTCGGCGACGTGGTGCCCTACGAGCAGCGCCAACTGGTGCTGGGCCGCTTTCTCACCGGACAGATCTCCGGCCAGTTGTTCGGCCAGGCCGCCAGCGGTCTTCTCGGCGAGTGGTTCGGGTGGCGCGGCGCCTTTTTCGTCTTCGCGGCCATTTTCGCCCTCACCGCGCTGGCGCTTTTTGGCCAGTACGCGGCCAATCCGGTCACCCGCCGTGGCACGTCCAACCGCACTTCGTTGCGGAATTCGCTATCTGGATACCGTATTGTCGTGCGGGAGCCGTGGAGCCGATTCATCCTGCTGGTGGTGTTCCTGGAATCCGCCTTCATGTTCGGCACCTTCGCCTTCGTCGGCGCAGACCTGCATGCGCGGTTCGACCTGGGGTTCGGCGCCATCGGCGCGGTGGTCGGCACGTTCGGGGTCGGCGGCCTCATCTATGCCGCCAGTGTCAAGATCCTGTTTCCCCGTCTCGGGCAACGCGGTCTCGCCGCGATCGGCGGTTGCGTGCTCGGCGGCGCCTACCTGACCTTGTCGCTGGCGCCGGTGTGGTGGGTCGCCCCCTTCGCCGTGACCCTGATCGGACTCGGGTTCTATATGCTGCACAACACCCTGCAGACGACCGCCACCCAGATGTCGCCCCAGGCACGGGGAACCGCGCTCGGGCTGTTTTCGTGCGCGCTTTATTTCGGCCAGACCGGCGGGGTGGCGCTCACCGCCACGATCATCGATCACGCCGGCGCCCCGCTGGCGTTCCTGGCATCGGCGGTGTTGCTGCCCGCGCTGGCGTTCTGGTTCGCCGGGCGCCTGCCCCGGTGACGTATTGCGCCGCTCGCGTCAACGGCAGGACATTGCGCGGCAACGCCAAACTGCGGCGGCCAACATCGTCAAAAACGCACGCCGCAGGATCATCACCGCGGCGGCTTTTCACGGCCTCTGCGTCGCCGCAAGCCCACCGGTGGAGACTGTGGAGACTGAAGCGGGCGCGGCTCGTGCGTCCCCCGGCCCCGAACCGCCTCGGGAACGCCTTGGGCCTCGGAACGCCTTGGGCCTCGGGAACGCCTTGGGCCTCGCGACGCCGGTGTGATCGCCGCCTGATGGCGGCGCCCGCACGTCGCGCCCGATTTTCGGATCGGAGTTCGTCAACCCGAACGTGCCGAGCCAATCCGCATCGCGGCAAGGCCCGCCTCGGGTACGCGGCCCGGAAGCCGGGTCAGCTCCGACCGCGCGATACCCGCTCGATCTCGGCGCGCACCATCCGCTCGACCATGTTCGGCAGATTGTCGTCGAGCCATGCCTTCAGCATGGGGCGCAGCATCTCGCGCACGAGATCATCGAGCGTGCAGGCGTTCTGCACCAGCACGGTTTGCGCCAGCGTGTTGAATGCCGAGTCGACCGCCGCCGAGGTGGTCGGCGACAACAGCGAACGGTCGAGCTCGGTATGGGAAACGAACTCCTGACGCGCCTGATCCATGGTGGCCTGCGGCACCGGCGCAGGAGGTGGCGGCGGCGGCGGATCGCGGAAAACCACATCGTCGTGGGCGTCGATGCGTCGGAACGAAGGCGCCGGCTCCGGTGCGGCCATCGCTTCGGTCAGGTCGAGAACGCCGTTCGACGCCGGTGGCGACCGCTCGGGCGCCGG
This sequence comes from Xanthobacteraceae bacterium, assembly GCA_031555345.1. Lineage (GTDB taxonomy): Bacteria > Pseudomonadota > Alphaproteobacteria > Rhizobiales > Xanthobacteraceae > Astrobacterium. The sequence goes on from JAVBUK010000391.1 coordinate 3,823, forward strand.
CTCGACGACGTCGAACCCGGCGAGCAGCGAATCGATGTCGTCCTGCGAATTCTTCGCTACCGGGGCCGGCGGTTCCGGCACCGGCTTGGGCGGCGGCGCGACCGGCCGCGGCGCCGGCTTGGCGGGTTCGGCGGCCTTCGGCTTGGTCGCATCGTCATCGGCGATGATGCGGCGAATCGAAGCGAGGATCTCCTCCATCGACGGCTCTTGCGATTTTGCCGGTTGCGTCATCCTGGCATCCTCTCGCCGCCGTCAAACGGCTACGTCCTTTTGTCGAATCACGAGGTTGTACCGCCCATTAATGCGGCATCGAGCATGTCACTTCAAGGTCTGAACGCAAGGCGTCCCCCGCATGCACACAGTCCGAATGCACACTGTCCGCATGCACCGTGGCGGCGTTCGCGCCGCGGCATCGAAACGCCGCATGCGTGTTCGCCAGACGCGGGCCGCGTGCCGGCCCGGTGACCATGGATCACAGAACCCCGCACGGCACGCGCGAGGCCCCATTGGGCCCGGCGATGCGCACCGCCGCTGCAGAAAACCGGAGCCTATCGACCGTCGGGGGTACGGACGCCCGCCCAGCTGTCGCGGACCTGCTGGTAGTGGACGATCGGGTCGTACACCGGCGTCTTGAGGCCCAGCACCTGGGCGTAGAGGCCGCCGACCGCCGAGAGCAGCGCGTAGGAGGCGACCACCCGGTCGCGCTGCGCCCCCACCAGGTTCACCCGCGCGTTGACCAGTTCCTGCTGCGCGTTGAGGACATCGAGGGTGGTGCGCTGGCCCACCCGCGCCTCCTCGCGCACGCCGTTGAGCGCGATCTCCGCCGCGTTCACCTGCGCCTGGGTCGCCTGGATGTTGGCCTTGGCGGCCTCGAGCTGGCCCCACGCCTGCACCACCGTCGCCTGCGCCTGGTCGCGCGCCGTCTCCAGATCGATGCGCCTTTGTCCGAGGAGCTCCTTGGACTGGCGGATCGTCGAATACTCCCGGCCGCCCTGATAGATCGGTATCGACACTTGCGCCATCAGCGAGGCGCTGAACGTGTTCTGCAGCTGCTGCGAGACTTCCCATGCCCGCTGCACGTTGGCGTTCGCCGTCACGGTCGGATAGAGCGCGCCTTCGTTGACCTTCACCTGCATGGAGGCGACGTCGATGCCGAAGGTCGCGGCGGCGACGCTGGGATTGTCGCTGCGGCCGGTCGCGATCGCATCCCTGAGCGTCTTCGGCGAGAACCGGTCGACCGGCGTCGCCGAGGCGAGCTTGCCGGGCTCGACCCCGATCACCTGCCGGTAGACCGCGCGCGCGGTCACGTAGTTCGATTCCGCGGCCAGCACCTGCGAGCGTCCGCCGGCCAGCCGCGACTCCGCCTGTGCCACGTCGGTCTTGGTCACCTCGCCGACGTTGAAGCGGTCGCGCGTCTGCCGCAGCTGCTCCTGCAGCACCTCGACGTTGCGCCGCTGCAGGTCGAGCACCGCCGAGGTCTGCAGCAGATTCATGTAGGCCGTGGCGGCGTTGAGCAGCACCTGCTGCTCGGTGACGGCCAGCGTCGCCCGCGCCGCCGACACCTGCGCCTCGGCCTGGCGTGTGCGGTTGGCGGTCTGAAAGCCGTTGAACAGCGTCTGCGTCGCGGTGAGGCCGACGCTGTGCGGCGTGTTGGTGATGTGCGAGCTCGCGCCGCCTACGCCCACCGTCCCCTGCGACCACAGGTGCTGGGTGCCGACCGCGGCCGTGGCGTTGACCGTCGGCCGATATCCCGACAGCGCCTGCGGCACGTTTTCGTCGGTCTGGCGCACGATCGCGCGCTGCGAATTGAGCTGCGGATTGGTCTGGTAGGCCTGGATCAGCGCCCATTCCATGGTGTCGGCGCACGCCGGCCGTAGGCCAAACGAGGCCACTCCGGCGATCGCCGCAACCGCGATCGCCTGCAGACCCGTGACCTTTGCCATTGCCGCTACCCCCTGCGCCCCAGCGTACCGCTCCAGCGTATCACGCCATACGCACCAGGCCGAACCATTCCGCGACGGAGGATACGCAACGCCCCTCGGGGATAAAACCCCTTGTGGCGACTTTCGCACCAAATTTCCTCGCCTGCGGTCTCGCGGCAACACCCCGCGCGAACGAGGCAAGGCATTGATCAGAATACAAAAGCGGCAGGTTTTTCAAACCCCGGCAGGACCGGAGCGGCGGCCTCGAACGTCGGAACCGCGCCCACGTCGCCACGGTTCAGCTGGTAAACCACCCCGGAACCGCTGTTGCCTGCGCCCTTGCTGCGAATCGCGACAAGCCGGCCGCCGTCTGCGAGCTGCCCCAACAGGGCTGCCGGCTCGACCTCGATGGCGCCGTTGACCACGATGACGTCATAGGGTGCGCCCGCCGTCCAGCCGGCCGCCAGCGGGCCGCTGACGACCCTGACGACGCTCGCCGCCCCGACCACGGCCAGCGCCTCGCGCGCACGCGCGACCAGGTCCGCATCCTGTTCGAGAGCCACGACGGCGCCGACCAGCCGGGCCAACACCGCGGCCGCATATCCGGTGCCGCAGCCGACGACCAATGCTCGGTCGTGCCGGGTCGGCCGGACGGCTTGAACGAGGTGCGCGATCACGGCCGGCTTGAGCAGACAGCGCCCGGGCGTGCCCGCGGCCTCGACCACCGGAACGTCACGGTCGAGATAGGCGGTCGCGGCCTTGTCTGCCGGCACGAAACACTCGCGCGGAATCTCCAGCATGGCCGTCAACAGGTCGAAATTGGTCACGTCGACCGGCCGCAACTGGCTGTCGACCATTTTCCGGCGGGCGTCTGCGAAATCGATCATCGAGGCCTCCCGGTCATGTTTGTGCGGTAAGGGCGGAAAAAAGGCAAGCTGCGACGGAACGGAATGCCTTGGGACCAGGCCGCGTTGCGGTCGCCGTGCCCGGCCGCAAGTTCGAACGCGTGGCCAATGCCGGAGAGGGCACACTGCTGAGGATCGTGCCCGCCAGCGGGTCGACGATTACATCTGGGGACAGCATACGCAACGTGCGGATCATGCGCTTTGCGAATCATTTGCAAAACAACATCCGGCATGCTACGGGAGGTATGTCAGGGAGGGAAAACGTGAGCCAAAAACTTGATCGTCGTCAGGTCACCAAGACGATTGTCATCGGCGGGGCGGTGACGACACTCATGGTGCCGGAGAAATGGACGAAGCCGGTGGTCGAATCGATTATCGCGCCCGCCCATGCCCAGGCATCGCCGCTGCGGACAACGTCGACTTCGGGGACCTCCCCGGCGACGACTGCGACTTCGACCTCGACAACCACGACTTCGACCACGACCGCGACGTCGGCCGTAACGTTTTAGCGGTCATCGACCGGCAAGCCGAATTGCGGCACCGGCATTCGTCGCGCGCGTCAGCGAATATCAAAGCTGCGGCCGCCCGGTCGTTCCATGGTCGCCCCATGGTCGCCCGCGATGCGGGTCGTCGGCGGCTCAGCCAAGATGTCCCGATCGGCGCCCTGCCCCCCATGTCCGGCCCAGACGGTGTTTTGGCGCGACGTCCGGCAAGATGCGGTAGCCGCCCACGGGTTGGACAAGCGATGAACAATATGGCACATGTGCCATCGCTGGCGTTGGTTTCAACCGCCTACCGCTTAGCTAAGCGTTTGTTTCTCTTACGTAAAGTGCCTAAGGCCACGTGGCGGAGTGGTTACGCAGCGGTCTGCAAAACCGTTTACTCCGGTTCAATTCCGGACGTGGCCTCCACTTGCGTTTCGCTCGCGGCCCTGGAGAGTGGCAGCCCCACGCTTCGGGCCGGCGTGATGTCGTCGCAATCGACGCCAAAACCCCTCCTCCCGCTGGCGCGCTCGCGCGCACCGATGGCGCATTCGAGGCCCAGCCAGCGCGGCGCTGACTCCGGACGCAGAACCCGGACGCAGACCCCGGACAAAGTGAGGCCCCGCCGGGGGGGATCGGCGGGGCCAGCCCGTCAACGCGCGGGTGGAGGGGAGCCGGGGGCGCGTCGACCAGGAATCCTACGACACATATTTGGGCCGTAAAACCGGACCGGCAAGACCTGCCGCAGTCCACCAGCACGTGACCGAACGCCTCAGGCACAGCGAGGCGCCAAAGTTTTTGCCCGCCTCCGGCCGGGCGCGGCGGCCGGGCGCGGCTCCCCGCCACGACGGCCGTCCCAACCCACCCCGGATCGGCAGCTTCAGATGGTCGGCCCCGGGAGGAAGCAACGGACATAGGGCCTGAAGTCCACCGTGAAGCCGATCCAGGCGCGCGCCACGCCGAGCCGGTTGTGGACTTTCAACACAGCACGCTCCTCGACTGGCAACCATTCGCCCCGAAACTGCACACGGTAACCATTCCCGTGCGTCTCCCAAACAGGATCAATACCGTCGGCCTCGTCGCAGCAGGATATGTTGTCGGCGCCACGCAAACCCCTCACCCATTCCTGAAGTTCGGGCGACAATGTCTGGCTCAAATTCGTCGTATCGCGCCCCGCTGCCGGGAACGACAGCGCCGCTGCCAGGGATCCGATCAAAACGGCGGCTCTGATTGCGCTGGCCATCGCGGCTCCTCCCTAAAAAGACCCATCTTATTACCTTGATAATACATCAAAGCAGAAACCGTGCCAGAGCCGGTAGCGGACTGCGCACCCTTGTTGCCGGCGGCAATCACCATCCCGTCGGCCGACCGGGACCGCAGCGGCCGTTTTGGATCCGGCGGCGGTAAGCGCAAATTCCCACTTTGCAAAGCCGCCTCGCGTTGTTATACGGCGCAGGCGTTGCGCATTCCCCGGTAGCTCAGCGGTAGAGCAACCGGCTGTTAACCGGTTGGTCGCTGGTTCGAATCCGGCCCGGGGAGCCACCGCAAAAACAAGTGCTTAGCCGACACCAAAGGCCCGCCGTCCGGCGGGTTTTTTGTTGCGGGGCTGTTGCGGAGGCTGCCGGCCGAATCGGCTCGCCTGCCCAGGGGCGCCCTGACAGCCCACATCGGCTGCGGTGTGGTTGCGATCAGGCGCGTGTCCCGGTTCCGATTGCAGATCGCTCCGGACAACCGTCGGCCCCGAAAGGACATCAGGCGCGCCCGTCGGCACCCGGCCGACGGCGCATCAGGCGGATGCGTCGATCAGACTGACATGTGCGGCCACGACCTTCCAGCCCTCGGCAAAACGCACCCAGGTCTGCATCTGCCGGCCGACCTTTCCCGGGACCGTCGCGCGATGGAACACCGTCGAAGCCACCGCAAAGTCGCGGCCGGCGGTGGTGATGACGGTCTTGGACAGCTTGCGGGCAAGCCCGACCGGCGACCGCGCCGCCCGGAAGGCGGCAATTTCGTCGCAGCCGTAGAGAATCTCGCCGGCACCATATCGGATGGTGCGGGGATCGGTGCGGAACGTGGCATCGAGTGTCGCCACATCGTTCGACATCAGGGCGGCCTCATAGTGCTCGAACGCGGCCCTCACCTCGGCAACAACCTCCGGCAGATCGATATCCATTCTTGATCTCCTTCCGGCCGCCAGCCCGTGTCGCGCGACGGCCAGAACTGCTCGGCACAAAGTGAACCCAATCGTGCGATGGTGGGCGTCCCGGCTTCGCGAGGATCGCTCCAGTCCGCGGAAGAGGTCGATCCACGGCTAAAAGGTGGTGCCGACGCCGCCGCCAGAAGAAACAAGGTCAAGTTGTACCGACGACCATGGGCTTGTGGCATGCGGATCTTTCGCGCGAATTTTCGCTTGTTCCGTACCCGGATTCGTCGCTCGAACGAAGATGGCAACGATGCGCAATGGCGTCTTTTTTGTCCTGTTCCCCTCCGCCGGCCTCACCTCGCCGACGGTCCGATCCCCGGACGATGCCGTTCGGCTCGGTGGTGAAGCCGGGGGCGCGGCCACCTGCGAGGGCACCGCGCATGACCGCGCAGCACCGCACCGAACGATCCGGCGTCGCGACCAAGGCGGTGATGGGCGTCGTCGCGGCAGAATGGCGCATGGCTGGGATCGACATGGAACAAGCGACGTCAGCGTCGCTTTCGCCGGCGCCACGACCACAAGACCGACACAGAATGCCGCCGCCATGCCGTCGTTTCCGCGAATCCAGCCATGCGTGCCCGTGGACCCGGCGCCCCGGTTCCGACGTTCATATCCGTCCGCAGCCCGCCCGGCACGGACGCCGGACCCCGGGACACCGGCAACTCCATGATGCTGGTGTGGTTTTGGATTTGATGTTGCCGTGAAGCGCTCGCCGCAAGCATGACAGGAACGTCACATCCACCGCACCAGCCATGAAGTTGCCTCTTCGTGTCTTCACCTGCCGATGCTTCCCGGGAATCCTGTCGGTGCCCGCACGCTTTGCTTTCCACACAGCGGACGCGCTTGCGTTGCGGCGGCTCGTCAACAGCAGATGATGGCGACGACATTGACCGGATCGACCGACGGCGCTTCGCCTTCGGGCAAAGGCGCGGCGTTAGGCGCCATTTTTCGCGGATTTTCGCGACATGATTAACTCTTCGCGGGCCCAACCGCCGCACCTTCCTTAAACTCAATTTTCATCCATCGCCTCCATTCTTTGCCGATACCGCCCACGCTCCAATCATACCGACCGCTCATCGGGGGGATGAACCCATGCACGACAGACCATACAGGTTTTCGTGGGACTTCATCGGCGACATCGACACGGGCAGGCCCAACCTGGGCAACACCACGCGCATCGAGGCCTACCGCCTCTTTCAATACACCCTGCGCGACGTGCTCGAGGAGACATACGGCACCGAGGCCGCGGATCGGCTGCTGTACCGGGCCGGCCAGCTGGCCGGAGAAAAATTCTGCGAGAAGTTCGTCGGCAAGCACGACGACACCAACAGCTTTCTGGATCGCGTGCAGCAGACGTTGCTCGATCTCAACATCGGCATTCTGCGCGTCGAGAGCGCCGACCCGGAATCCGGGCATTTCCAGTTGACCGTGGCCGAGGATCTCGATTGTTCCGGGCTGCCGGATACCGGACACGCCGTCTGCACCTACGACGAGGGTTTCATCGCGGGGCTGTTCAGCTTCCATACCGGCGCCGAATTCGACGTCAAGGAAGTCGATTGCTGGTGTACCGGCGACAGAACATGCCGGTTTGACATCAAACCAAAATAGGACATTCTCCGGGGTCATGGGCGGCAGTCGCGCGACGATCGTGGGCAGGCATTCGGGCCGGGGGCCTCAACCCGAGAGTCTCGCGGCTCGCCGGCGTGCCTTCAATCCGCCCGATCCGGAGGCGATCTCCCGGGAAGAGCTGATCGTTCAGTACATCCACGAGGTGCTGGCCTCTCCGGCCGCCAAGGAGGAGATCCCCGAAGCGCTGCGCGGCATCAAGAACATCCAGCAGACCTCCGCGCTGCTGTGGGCGACCCGAAAGCTCGCCCATTCGCTCGCCAACGGCGACCTGGAGCATACCTGCAAGGAACGCGGTTTTGTCGTCGGCTCGCTCAAGGCGTTCCAGTCGAACCTGCGGCACCTCACCTGGCAGGCCCAGCGCATCGCACGAGGCGAATACCACCATCGCATCAATTTCCTCAACGACCTGTCCTCGGCCTTCAACCAGATGGCCGCGCAACTGAATGAGACGATCTGCCAACTCACCAGCGTATCCGAGAAATACCGGGATCTGTCGCACCGGGATCCGTTGACCGGCCTGTACAACCGTGCCGCCTTCTTCAGCTTCGCCGAAGACCTGTTGACCAAGAACGCCGGCCGCGAGTCGCGCGCGACGCTGATCATGACGGACATCGACCGGTTCAAGCGCATCAACGACACCTACGGTCACCTGTGCGGCGACGAGGTGCTGCGGGCGTTCGCCCACACGCTGCTCTCGGCCCTGCGCGGCCAGGACTGCTGCAGTCGCTACGGCGGCGAGGAGTTCATCATCCTCATGCCCGACACGCCCCCGGACGTCGGCGTCGGCATTGCCGAACGTCTGCGCCGAACGGTCGAAAATGCGGTTTTCGCCTTCGACGGCGTCGACATCCGCGTCACCGCGAGCTTCGGCTTGAGCGAGGTCGGAACCATCGGCGCCGGACGGAGCTT
>JAVBUK010000076.1:0-2539 GCA_031555345.1 Xanthobacteraceae bacterium
CGCCTTGCGGGCGCGGCCGCCGTGCGCGAAGCCGCATTTCGCCGGTTCGAGCAAACGGGCCTGCCGAGCCGGCGGGTCGAGGAGTGGAAATACACCGACCTGCGGGCGCTGATGCGCGACGCCAAGCCGCTTGCCGCCAAGCCACTTGCCGCCAAGCCGCTCGCCGGCCCGCCCGACAAGGCGGTCCAGGCGCGTGCCGAGGATATCGCGGTTCTTCCCGGCATCGCCGCACGCCGGCTGGTGTTGGTCGATGGCGCCTTCGCGCCCGAACTGTCGGATCTGGCGGCGCTCGAACCCGGCCTGACCATCGACACCCTGGCGGCCGCGCTCGCCCGCACTGACGTCGGGGTGGTGGCCCGGCTCGCAGAGCCGGGACCGGCCGACGGCAATGCGGCGTTCGCGCTCAACACCGCGTTCATGGGCGACGGCGTGCTGATCGGGGTGGCGGACCAAACCGAGCTGGCGCGACCGATCCATCTGGTCTTGGTCCAGACCTCGGACAAGGCCGAAGCGGTGTACTGCCGCTCCCGGGTGGTGATTGGCGCCGGCGCCAAGGCGGCCTTGATCGAAAGCCATTGCGGTCCCGACGGTGTCGACTACCAGATCAACACGGCGCTCGAACTGCGGGTGGGTGACGGCGCGGAGGTCGAGCACCTGAAGATCGGCGCCGATGGCAACGCCGCCCTCCATCTCGCGACCCTGGTCGCGGTGCTGGGCAAGGGCGTCACGTTTCACCACTTCGCCTTCACCACCGGGGGGGCGATCACCCGCAACCAGTTGTTCGTCGCCTGCGACGGTCCGGACTCGGATGTCGGGTTGCGCGGGGCGAGCCTGTTGCGGCGTCGGCAGCACGTCGACACCACCCTGGTCATGGACCATGCCATCGGCCATTGCCAGAGCCGCGAACTCTACAAGGCAGTGCTGGACGGCGAGGGCCGGGCGGTGTTCCAGGGCAAGATCATCGTCCGCCCGGATGCGCAGAAGACCGACGCGCGGATGATGTCGCAGGCGCTGCTGCTGTCGGAATCCGCCGAGGCCGACAGCAAGCCGGAGCTCGAGATCTTCGCCGACGACGTCCAGTGCGGACACGGCACCACCGCCGGGACGCTCGACGAGAATCTGAAGTTCTACCTGATGGCCCGCGGCATTCCCGAGCGGGACGCCGAGGCGCTGCTGATCGAGTCGTTCGTTGCCGAGGCGGTCGAGAACGTAGCCCACGAGGGGGTGCGCGACGCCGTGATGGCGTCAACCAAGTGCTGGCTTGCAGGAAGGGGGACCGGCCGATGACCCACCCGGCAGTGGCCAACGGCAGCTACGACGTCGCCCGGGTGCGCGCCGACTTTCCGGCGCTGGGCCTCGAGGTCTACGGCAAGCCGCTGGTCTATCTCGACAACGCCGCGTCGGCGCAGAAGCCGCAGGTGGTGCTCGACCGGCTCACCCGGGCCTACACGCAGGAATACGCCAACGTCCATCGCGGCCTGCACTATCTCGCCAATGCCGCCACCGAGGCCTACGAGGGCGCGCGGGAAAAGGTCCGGGCGTTTCTCAATGCGGCCCGGACGGACGAGATCATCTTCACCCGCAACGCGACCGAGGCGATCAACCTGGTCGCCGCCACGTTCGGGCGCACGCGGCTGAAGGCCGGCGACGAGATCGTGCTTTCCATCATGGAGCACCACTCCAATATCGTGCCGTGGCATTTCCTGCGCGAGCACCAGGGGGTGGTGATCAAATGGGCGCCGGTCGATGACGACGGCAATTTTCTGCTTGATGCGTTCGAAAAGCTGTTGGGGCCGCGCACCCGGATGGTTGCCGTCACCCACATGTCGAACGGGCTCGGGACGATCGTGCCGGTCAAGGAAATGACCCGGATCGCCCATGCGCACGGCATTCCGGTCCTGGTGGACGGCGCCCAGGGGGCGGTGCATCTCGACGTCGACGTGCGCGACATCGATTGCGATTTCTACGTCATCACCGGCCACAAACTGTACGGACCGACCGGCATCGGCGCGCTGTACGGCAAATACCAGCACCTTGCCGGCATGCCGCCGTTCAACGGCGGCGGCGAGATGATCCGCGACGTGTTCCAGGACGAGGTCACCTATGGCGATCCGCCCCACCGGTTCGAGGCCGGCACGCCCGCGATCGTGCAGGCGGTCGGGCTCGGCGCTGCGCTCGACTACATCCAGTCGATCGGCAAGCCGCGCATCCGCGCGCACGAACAGGAGCTGGTGACGTACGCACACGATCGGCTCCGCGAGCTCAACGCCGTGCGGATCATCGGCACGCCGCGCGAGAAGGGCGCCATCATCTCGTTTGAGATCAAGGGGGCTCATCCGCACGACGTCGCCACCGTCATCGATCGGGCGGGCGTGGCGGTTCGGGCCGGAACCCATTGCGTGATGCCGTTGCTGGCCCGCTTCGGCCTGACCGCGACCTGCCGGGCGTCGTTCGGGATGTACAACACCCGCGAGGAGATCGACGTTTTCGCCCAGGCGCTGATCAAGGCGCAGGACCTGTTCGCATGACCGAAAACACC
>JAVBUK010000106.1:0-5789 GCA_031555345.1 Xanthobacteraceae bacterium
CCTGAATTTCAAGGGTATGTCGGCTGCGGCGTTGATCGACCTGCGGAGCGATATCGATCGGATATTGGTGGCCAAGGTCTCCGCCGAACGGAAGGAGCTGCAGGCCAAACTCGACAAGCTCGACCAGTTCGGCCGACCCGCGCGGGGCGGCAAGGGCCGATCGCACCCGCTCAAGGGCGGCAAGGTCGCGCCGCGCTTCCGCGGCCCGGAAGGCGAGACCTGGAGCGGCCGCGGCCTGCGTCCGAAATGGTTGACCGCCCTGATCGGCCAGGGTCACAAGCTCGAGGAGTTCGCCATCGATACTGCGGCCTCCGGCAGGCCGGCCAAGAAGCGGGCCGGCCGTCGCGGCAGGAAATAGCCCGCCCGCCATTGGTTCTAAAAATACGGCTGTGGGTTTCAAGACAGCTGATTCCAAAACAGCCAATTCCAAGACGGATGATTCCAGGACGGCGTGGTCGCGGCAGCGATCGCGCCGTTTGGTATTTGCGGGCCATGTCGCCCCGCCGGCGGCGGTCGTGCGCGACGCCCGAGCCGCCGTCATGTCGGCCGAACCAAAACCAAGACGGCCAACGGAATACCCTGGTCAAGAAACACGCCGGTATTGTCGATGATTCCCACGCGCGAATCTTTTTCGGCTCGATTCGAAATCCATAAATTCGGCCCGGACCGCCGCAAAAGAAGATCCGAGATCGGCCACAACGCGTGGTTGTGTGTCGGCGACCGTGCGTCGGGCACGGCCGGGCCGGTTCCCGTTAAGCTACTGAAAACACTTACAAATACCGCGGCGCCGCGACGCCCGCGGGAGTGCCCGGGAGGGGGCTCGGGCGCGTGTTTTTTGTGCAACACCTGTCTGAAATCAGCACTTTGGGCGCTGTGAGCATCCTGGTTCTTCATTGCTTGGGGGTATCCATGCGTTAAGGTGCCTTCGAGCGACGGAGGGGGGCAAACCCCGGGTCGCCCAGTCCGGGAACGGATCGCACCAAGCGCCAAGCGCGACGTCGAAACGGCTCGGGTGGTCACGGGGTCAAGGGGGCCTTCCGAAGGGTGCATTTGTACCCGGCAGTGACGGAACCCTCCCACGGAAAGCAAACTGGAGGTTCAACATGAAGATGGTGAAAAGCCTTCTCCTCGGTTCCGCAGCGGGTCTCGTTGCGGTTGCCGGCGCGCAGGCGGCCGATCTTCCCGTCAAGGCCAAGCCGGTCGAGTACGTGAAGGTCTGCTCGCTCTACGGGGCTGGTTTCTATTACATGCCCGGCACCGATATCTGCATCAAGATCGGTGGTTATGTCCGCGCCCAGCTGTATGCCAACAACAGCAACAGCGGCACCACCAACGCTTTCATCGGTGCTGCCGGTTGGCAGGATCGCGGAGCCACTCACAACAACGACGTCATGTATCGGTCGCGCGTCATCGCGTCGTTCGATACCCGGCAGCAGACCGAATACGGCACGCTGCGCACCTACATGAACCTCGGCTGGAGCGTCGATGGCGGCGCCGGCCAGAGCGTCAGCCCGCCGTTGTACGCCAACCGCGCCTTCATCCAGCTCGCCGGGTTCACCTTCGGCAAGGCGCAGTCGTTCTTCGAAATCATCAGCAACGCGGCGGTGTCGTATTTCGGCCAGTTCGGTCCGGATACGGGTGATGGAGGCCAGTTGCTGGTCGCCTACACCGCTCAGTTCGGCAACGGCTTCAGCGGCACGCTGTCGGTCGAAGACCCGCGTCGCAGCGGCCTCGCCAATGCGAACGCCCGGTTGGCCGCCGCGATCGGCGCTGACGCCTATGGCTATGGCAACCGCTACGCCAACGTCAATGTGCCGGACATCGTCGCCAACCTGCGCGTCGACCAGGCCTGGGGCTCTGCCCAGATCATGGGCGCTCTGCACCAGGTGCGTGCAGACTACTACGACACCGGAAACGTCGGCCTCGGTCATCCAGATGACAAGTGGGGCTGGGTGATCGGCGCCGGCGCCATCATCAATGCCAGCTTCATCTCCCCCGGCGATCGCTTCCAGTTCAACGTCAACTACACCGAGGGTGCGCTCCGCTACCTGACCGGCGTGTGGGGCGGTGCCAACTGGAACTATGCCAACGGCAGCACTGCCGGGGTCGGCCTGCTGGCTGACGGCGTCTACACCGGCACGAACGCCGCCAACGGATCGGGCATCGAGCTGACCAAGGCCCTGTTGATCCAGGCGAACTACGACCACGTCTGGAACCAGCGGTGGAAGACCTCGATCTACGGCGGTTACCTCGACGTCAAGTACGGCGACAATGCCAACCTCTATCTCTGCGGCGGCTTGGTGTTGAGTGGCTGCGATGCGAGCTGGAGCGGCTACCAGGTTGGTTCGCGCACCCAGTTCAACATCAACTCGTCGACCTACATGGGCTTCGACGTGATGTACGCCAAGATGCAGTCGTCGTCGCTGGGCAACGCGCTCAATGCCGCCGGTCAGGTGGCGTGGAACAACCCGACGTCCAACCGGCCGGGCCTCCACGACATCGGCGACGCCGAGCAGCTGTCGTTCACGTTCCGCATCCATCGCGACTTCCTGCCCTGATCGGGTGAAGTCGGTCTGATACGAGAGCTACGGCCCGGCGGGAAACCGCCGGGCCGTTTTCGCATGCGCCCGGCACCCGCACTGGCGTGGCGTCACGCGGTTGCCCGGCCGCAGCCCGCCACCAACGCGCAAATCCCGCCGAATGACCGGCGGCGCCGGCAGGGGGCGTGGTTCGGTCGCGGGGAAGTCGTCGTCGCGGTTCGAACGGCGTGAAACGTCGACCGAAGCAGGCGGTCATCGCGAGGGAGCCGGCGGGACCTCCGGGAGCGCCACCCTGAGCGCCGTCCCGATTCCGGTCGCGCCGTCCTGCTTCCTGGTGCCGATCGGGGGCGCCGCGATGGCCATTCTGGTGATCGCCGACATCACCAAGGTGCGCAAGGGCGAGTCCCGCATGATCGCACGCTCCGGGCGCGAAAACGGCACCGCTCCGCCGGCCTTCGGTCCATGCCGAAAGCGGCCTTGACCCCGCCGCGTTGGGGCTCATTCTGTGCGGTATCATCACCGGGCGGTCGCCGGATTCGGTCGACAGACGCGGGAAGCACCATGGACGATGGCACGGAACATATTGTTTTGACGGCGGAAAACGACGATGTCGGGGACCGCCTCGGGGACCCCGCGAGCGCCGCCTCGCTCGCCGACATTGCCGACCGGTTCATCAATCGCGAGCTGTCCTGGCTCCATTTCAACCGGCGCGTCCTCGAAGAGGCGGAAAACCCCAACCATCCGCTGCTGGAGAAAGTCCGCTTCCTGTCGATTTCGGCGAACAATCTCGACGAATTCTTCATGGTCCGCGTGGCGGGACTCAAGGGTCAGGTGAAAGAGGGCGTCACCACCAAGAGCCCGGACGGTCTCACGCCGATCGAGCAGCTGATGCGCGTCAACCAGGCGGTCTCCAGCCTCGCCAGCGACCAGCAGGCGCGGTGGCGTGCGCTGCGCCAGGAACTCGCCGGCCGGCGCGTCGTCCTGGTCGAAGGCGATGCGCTGAGGAAGAGCGAGCGCAGCTGGCTGGAGAGCTATTTTCTCGCCTACGTCTTTCCGGTCCTGACGCCGCTCGCGATCGATCCCGCGCACCCGTTTCCGTTCATTCCCAACCTCGGCTTCTCGATCGCGCTCCAACTCGCGCGGGTGCGCGACAAGAAGCCGATGAACGCCCTGATCCGCGTGCCGCAGAAGGTCGAGCGCTTCATCCGCCTGCCGGTCGACGACGGCGGCGACGCCCGCCTGATCAGTCTCGAGCAGGCCACCGGTCTGTTCATTCCGCAGCTGTTTCCGGGCTACTCCGTCAAAGGGCAGGGGGCGTTCCGGGTGATCCGCGATTCCGAAATCGAAATCGAGGAAGAGGCCGAGGATCTGGGGCGCCTGTTCGAGCGCGTGCTCAAGCGGCGGCGGCGCGGGTCGGTGATCCGCCTGGAGATGGACGCCGCGATGCCGGCCGAGCTGCGGCGGTTCGTCCAGCGCGTGCTGGCGGCCGCCGACGACGAGGTGTTTCTGGTCGACGGCATGCTGGCGATGAGCGAGCTCGGCCAGCTCGTCGCGGTCGACCGGCCCGATCTCGAGTTCGTGCCCTACAATCCGCGCTTTCCCGAGCGCATCCGCGACCACGCCGGCGACTGCTTCGCGGCGATCCGCCAGATGGACCTGATCGTCCATCACCCGTACGAATCCTTCGACGTGGTGGTGCAGTTCCTGCAGCAGGCGGCCGCCGACCCCGACGTGATCGCGATCAAGCAGACGCTCTATCGCACCTCGAACGACAGTCCGATCGTGCGCACGCTGGTGGAGGCCGCCGAGGCCGGCAAGTCGGTGACCGCGGTGGTCGAGCTCAAGGCGCGGTTCGACGAGGAGGCCAACATCCGCTGGGCGCGCGACCTCGAGCGCGCCGGCGCCCAGGTCGTGTACGGTTTCATCGAACTCAAGACCCACGCCAAACTGTCGCTGGTGGTGCGGCGCGAAGCGGGTTCGCCGGCCACCTACGTCCACGTCGGAACCGGCAATTATCACCCGGTGACGGCGCGCATCTACACCGATCTGTCGTTCTTCACCGCCGATCCGGTGGTGGCGCGCGACGTCGCCCGGATCTTCAACTTCATCACCGGTTACGCCGAGCCGGCCGAGCTCGAGCGCATGGCGGTGTCGCCGCTGAACCTGAAGGCGCGCATTCTCACCCACATCGCCCAGGAGATCGCCCACGCGCGCGCCGGCCGGCCGGCGGCGATCTGGATGAAGATGAACTCGCTGGTCGACCCCGTGATCATCGACGCGCTCTACGAGGCCTCGCGTGCCGGCGTCGCGATCGACCTGATCGTGCGCGGCATCTGCTGCCTGCGCCCGGGCGTGCCCGGCATGTCGGAGAACATCCGGGTCAAGTCGATCGTCGGCCGCTTCCTCGAGCACGGCCGCATCTACTGCTTCGGCGCCGGGTTCGGCTTGCCGCACGCCAAGGCAGCGGTATATATTTCCTCCGCCGACATGATGACCCGCAACCTCGACCGCCGGGTCGAGGCGTTGTGCCCGATCCTCAATCCGACCGTCCACGAGCAAGTCCTCGATCAGATCGTGATCGCCAACCTGAAGGACAACGAAAACAGCTGGACGTTCTTGCCCGACGGCACGACCCAGCGTATCAAGCCCGCGGTCGGTGAGGAGCCGTTCAATGCACACAAGTACTTCATGACCAATCCGAGCCTGTCGGGGCGCGGCAAGTCGCTCGAAAAGTCGTCGCCGCGCAACCTCACCCGGCGAGCCGACCGTGGCTGAACGCGCCCGGGCAAATGGGCGGGCCCAGGGACGGCTCGATTACGGCGCTCCGGTCGCGGTCATCGACATCGGCTCGAACTCGGTCCGCCTGGTCGCCTACGAAGGGCTGACCCGCAGTCCGACGCCGATCTTCAACGAAAAGATTCTCGCCGGGCTGGGGCGCGAGGTGCAATCCACCCGCCGGCTGGCCCCCGATGCGGTCGACAAGGCGTTGGCGGCCCTGCACCGATTTCGCACGCTCTGCGACCTGCGGGGGGGGGGGGGGTGGGGGGCGGGCGCCCCCGGGGCCGGTCGCGTGGCGCCGCCCGGCGCCGCGTTCAGGGCCGCGCCCGCGCCGATCTGCGGCGTCGAGATCGACGTTCTGTCGGGAAAGCGCGAGGCGGAACTGTCGGCGCTCGGCGTGGTGTCCGGCATCTATCGCCCGGACGGGCTGGTGGGCGATCTCGGCGGCGGTTCGCTGGAACTGACCGATCT
>JAVBUK010000110.1:0-4065 GCA_031555345.1 Xanthobacteraceae bacterium
TCTCCGACGTGACGAACAGAATTCTGGAGGCCATGTGCTCTCCCGGATGCCGATGTTGCTCCGCGACAGTCGTGGCGTCGACCGGTGGCGTTGTCGGTCGGGCGACGTGCCCTATTCTAGCGCCGTCGGATCGCCCGCCGGTGCGACAAGCGGAACCAGGGACCAGCTCGTGCAGGAATGCGGTAAACAACTCGTTTCTTTTCCGCATTCGCCCGGTCACGATGGCATCGACGGAGGGGTGCGGGGCCCGGAGACGCCGGAATTCGGCAGATCCGACCAGTCATCGGCTTGCAAGACATCGACGGAATCGATGCCGGTGGTCGGGTGATTCGTCGTCTCACGCCACCGCGGCGGCGGGAAGGTCCGCTGGTGCCTCGGTCCTGGCGCCGCAGCCGCAGGCTTGGCGCAACGGGCACGCGGCGCCGCAGAACCGTCGGGTTTCGAGATCGCTCGCCAGTCGCGCCCACTTGCTGGCCAAGGTGAGGAAATAGGTGCGGATCGTGCTCGTCTGCGCCTCGTGTGCCGAGGCGAGGCAGCGCTGCGCTTGTTCCTCACAATGTCCGCAATAGACACGCATCGCCATCGGCCGTCCCCGATTCAAACCCGAGCCCGGACGCAAAACCAACAAGCCAATCCCAAGGCGAGGAGATTCGGGAAACTAGTCGAAACGTCGGACCAGGGAATAAGGAAAAGTGCGCAGAGTCGCACGATGCCCGGCGAGTGTGTTCGTCATGCAACGATGGTGTCGGATTCGGGTCGGTGTCCCGATTCCGACGTTCGTACGGCGCGGACTGCAAACGGGATACGAACGTCGGAACCGGGGCACTGGGGCGATCGGGTGAAGGGCATTTCGGATTCTTTTCTTCCCGACGGCATCCGATTGAAGACGGAATATTCCTGTTCCAGGCCCCCGCCAGGTTCGGTTGTTGACAAAAACGGCCTTCACCCGATTGCCCAGCACCAGCACCTGTTTGATGCCGGTGTGGTTTTCGATTCGACGTTGCGGCGAAGAGCGCGCCGCAAGGTGATCGGCAACGGTGATCGGCAAGGGTGATCGGAAGGTCAAATCCACCACACCTCCTCCGCGCCGGCGAGCGCAAGTTTCTGGTAGCGCGAGGTGGGGTTCGATCGGTTTTTTCGCATGCCGATCGCCGCCGTGGTGTGAATGTCGCGTGCCGTCCTGGTCGAACTCCACGAACGCACCCGCGTGGCGCATCGCTCTTGTGGTTCACCATCTGTCGCGGTGCTTGTTCACCATCTGCCGCGGTGCGTCCCGAGATTCGTCGACTTCTCAGCCGCGTCGGATCTCGCCGGCCACGCGCGCCAGGATCTCGACGATCTTCGCCTCGTGCTCGGCGTCTTCGGTGAGCCGCTGTACGGCGACCTCGCGCAGGTTGTCGATGGCGGCGCGGACCAGCGGTGGCAGACGATGGCGGTGTTGCTCGTCCTCGTTGTCCTCGTTCTGGCCGAAGCGTTGCCGCATGCGGGAGACCTTCTCGCCGAACGCGGTGATGCGTTCGAGCACCGCGTCGACGAAGTCGCGGTTGTCGGCGAGATGGGCACGGCCGTCGTCGGTGATGGAATAGCGTTTCTTGGCGCCTTCCGCCTGCGCGGTGGCGTGGCCGGCTTCCTCCAGATAGGTCAGGGTCGGGTAGACGATCCCGGGGCTCGGCGCGTACCAGCCGGCCGACTTCTCCTCCAAAACCTTGATGATTTCGTAGCCATGACGCGGCTGTTCGGCGATCAAGGCCAGCGCGATCAATCGCAGGTCGCCGGTCGCCAGCATTCGCCCGGCGCGCAGCATGTCACCGCCGCCCATGCCGTGGCGCCCGCCCCATCCATGGCCGCCGTGTCCGCCCCGATGACCGCGCCCGCCGCGACCCGCGGCACAGTGGTCCGCTTTCCATCCGTGGTTCATGCCAAACATTGGTAATGTCCTTTTTGCTTTTTAAGATATATCTATAGATAGGTCATTTTTCGATATGACACAAGATATATCTTATGAATTTTTTAAGACTTAAAAACTTTATACATATCAGCGTGTTGATGGAATTCGCCAGCGACTCTCATGGGGACGCGCTGGGCGGAGAAACGCCAGCACCTGAAACAAGCAATGCCGTCCCGAAGCCGCAATGTGTGTATCAATGCCGGAAATCGGTATTCGGCTGTTTGTTTCGGCCTCCGCTCGGGCTAATGACGGGACAGCCGCCGTTCCGGAGCGCGAAGGGCTGGGACGCGGGCCGTTCGGCCGGGACGGATGGGCGGCGGCGAGGACAGCGACAGCACCTTCGCCAGACCTTGCCGTGGCGGGCCGACGGTCGGCACCGTCACGGTGTTCGAGGTGCGGCCGAGCCGGTTGACCGCCGCCATGACGCTGCGGGAGACGATCGCCTCGACCGCGTGGGAAAAGCCAGGGGTTGCATGATCTGGATCCGATCGTCATCCGCGCATCACGGATCGACTTGGCCTGCGCAACTCCTGCGTCGTGATGTGTCTTGCTGGGAAAAACAACGGAGCGTTCTACGGATTGTCACGGAGTCGCCGGAACAGGCTGGACCTGATGGTTCGACAACGCGTAGTCTCGGCTGACGAAACAATACAGGCCCCCTTGGGTGGGGCGGCGATCCGATCAGAAAACAACCAGCGGCACCAGGTCGGTTGTGTTGGAGCTTATTGAATACTAGCCGAGCCTGGGCGCGGGCCAAGGATAGGACAATTCGTTGAGCGACTCGATCCAATATCGTCTGGTGATCGCCGACGATCACCCACTTTTCCGCGGTGCGTTGCGCGAGGCGGTGGCCGGGCTCTACACGCAGGTCGATATCGCCGAAGCCGGTGCGTTCGACGAGGTGTCCCGGATCCTCGACAACGGCGACGACACCGATCTCATCCTGCTCGACCTGACGATGCCGGGCGTGCGGGGCTTTTCCGGATTGATGTACCTGCGGGCGCAGTATCCGAGCGTGCCCGTGGTCATCGTCTCGGCCAACGACGATCCGGCGGTGATCCGCCGTTGCATGGATTTCGGCGCTTCGGGCTTCATTCCCAAGACCCTCGGGGTGGAGACGATGCGTGATGCGATTTCGGCGGTGCTCAAGGGGGGCGTGTGGACGCCGCCCGACGTCGATCTCGCGGCGGCGGCCGACGCGGCGACCACGGCGTTGTTGTCGCGTCTCGCCACCCTGACGCCGCAGCAGGTGCGGGTCCTGATGATGCTGTCGGAAGGGCTGCTCAACAAGCAGATCGCCTACGAGCTCAGCGTCTCCGAGGCGACCGTCAAGGCACACGTCTCCGCCATCCTGCAGAAGCTCGGCGTGGAGAGCCGCACCCAGGCGGTCATCGCCGCCTCGAAGATCGAAGTCGGCCAGTGGCCGCAGGCGGCCACGTTGAACTGACGCCGGCGGGGCGTCGCTGCCACGATGTCGGCGCCGGGCGCGCCGGCAGGTTCGAGGACGAGGTGTGGTCGGCGCACGGGCGAGGTGGCGTCGCGCCTCGGCGTGCAGGCCCGAGCGCCGTCAGGCGCTGTCCAACGGCTTTTTCAGGATCTTGAACCGCCCCGGGTCCATCCCGTAGGCCGATTGCGGCGCGCAGAACTCCTCGCGCATGAGCGGCCCGAGCTCGCGCATTTCGTCGTCGAAGTTCGACCTCTGACTCATGGTCGCGCTACGCCAGCGATCGATCAACGCGTGCAGGCCGTCGCGGTCGACGCCGCCGCCCGCTTCGGTGTTGCCGGCGACCTCGCTGTGCGGGCGCAGGCTCGATGGCAACTCCTTGAAGGTCATGCGGGTCGGGATGGCGACGCCCGGACCGAACGCGAACACCTCGCGGACGCCGAGGGCGGGGACGAAATTGAGGATGCTGGCGCCGGCGTCCGACACCGCCGACCGGATCAGGGCCTGATCGCGGTCGTTCGACATGCGCATCACGAACTGGGTGTTGCACTGGGAGATGATCTTCGGGTCGATCTCGGCCGGCCGCTGGGTCACCAGGCCGAGGAACACGCCGTATTTGCGGCCCTCCTTGGCGATGCGCGACCGCGCGCGCCGGGTCGGACCGAAGCCGATC
>JAVBUK010000123.1:0-3563 GCA_031555345.1 Xanthobacteraceae bacterium
CGCCGGCGCCGATCTCGTCGAGGTGCCGGCGGTTCCTTACGCCAATCCGAACAACTACGTGAAGCTCTCTGGTCGCCTTGCCGAAACCCTCGCGGCCCGCGAGCCGAACGGCGCCGTCTGGGCGAACCAGTTCGACAATATCGCCAATCGCGACGCCCACCGGCGCACGACCGGGCCCGAAATCTGGGATCAGACCGGCGGAAACATCAGCGGCTTCGTCTGCTCCGTCGGCACCGGCGGAACCCTCGCGGGTGTCGCGACGGCACTGAAAGCACGCGACCCGAACGTCCGCATCGGCCTCGCCGACCCGATGGGCTCGGCGCTGTACAGCTTCTACACCACCGGGGCGCTGAAGGCGGAGGGTTCGTCGATCACCGAGGGCATCGGTCAGGGTCGCATTACCAAAAACCTGGAAAACGCGCCGATCGACCTCGCCTTCCGAATTCCCGACGAGGAAGCCCTGCCAATCGTCTTCGACCTGCTCGAACACGAGGGGCTGTGTCTCGGCGGCTCGTCCGCCATCAACGTGGCGGGGGCGATCCGCCTCGCCCGCGACCTCGGGCCCGGCCACACCATCGTGACCATGCTGTGCGACTCCGGAACACGCTATCAGTCCAAGCTGTTCGATCCCGCGTTCCTGCGCTCCAGGCATCTGCCGGTGCCGGACTGGCTGGAGCGGCGCCCGGCCATCAGTATCCCGTTCGAGAACGTCTGATGCCGTCTGCCGGCGCCCGCGCTTTCGCTGGCGCCCCGGCCGGCCCTCGACTAACATCCGACCCGAACCGCCTTGGCCCCGCCGGCTTCGCAGAAGCCCCTGGTAGTATTCAGAAAGTTCGACCATGCCCAGCACCGCGCCTGCCGTTCTCCCGTTGCCGCTGGTCAGCACCGAATGGTTGGCCGCGCGCCTCGGTGAACCCGGTGTCTCGGTCGTCGACGGCTCGTTCTATCTGCCGGCGATGAAACGCGACGCCGCCCAGGAATACGCGGTGGCGCATATTCCGGGCGCGGTTCGTTTCGATGTCGACGAGATCTGCGACCACACCAATCCCCTGCCCCACATGCTGCCGGGTCCGGAACAGTTTTCGGCCGCGGTCGGCGGCACCCTGGGGATTTCCGACCGCGACACCATCGTGGTGTACGACGGGCACGGCATGTTTTCTTCGCCGCGGGTCTGGTGGACATTCCGGCTGTTCGGGGCCGAGAACGTGTTCGTGCTGCAAGGTGGCTTTCCCTGCTGGAAGGCCGAGGGCCGGCCGACCGCCGGCGGCCCGGTGAGCCGGCCGCCGAAGCACTTTGCCGCGCGCCAACCGCCGGCGATCGTCGCCGACGCCGCGACCGTCCAGGCGGCGCTGGCCTCCGGCAGTGCCCAGGTGGTCGACGTACGGCCGGCGAACCGTTTCCGCGGCGAAGCGCCCGAACCGCGGCCGGGCATCCGCACCGGCCACGCTCCCGGTTCGTTGAACGTGCCCCAGAGCAATCTGCTCGAGAACGGTCATCTGCTGCCTCCTGACCGTCTGCGTGAGGTCCTCGCCGCCGGCGGGGTCGACATCGACAAGCCCATCATCGTGCAGTGCGGCTCAGGGGTTTCGTCCGCCACGCTGTGCCTCGCGCTGCACATCCTCGGCAAGCCGCCGGTCACCCTGTACGACGGTTCGTGGACCGATTGGGGTGGGCGCTCCGACCTGCCGGTCGTGACCGGACCGGCCTGAACCGGCCCCCGCGCGGCTCGATCGAATCCGGCCAGTCCGACGCGGACCGGCCGGATGTCGGTTCAACCCAGGACCTGGCTCAGGAACAGCTTGGTCCGCTCGTGTTGCGGCGCGGAAAAGAACGCCTCGGGCTCGTTGATCTCGACGATCTGCCCGGCGTCCATGAACACGACGCGACTGGCCACCTGGCGCGCGAAGCCCATTTCGTGCGTCACCACCAGCATGGTCATGCCGTCGAGAGCGAGCCGGACCATGGTGTCGAGCACTTCCTTGACCATTTCCGGGTCGAGCGCCGAGGTCGGCTCGTCGAACATCATGATCTTGGGGCTCATGCACAGCGCCCGCGCGATGGCGACGCGCTGCTGCTGGCCGCCGGAGAGCTGGCCCGGATACTTGCCGGCCTGTTCGGGAATGCGCACCCGCGCCAGATAATGCCGGGCGATCTCCTCCGCCGCATCCTTGCTCATCCGGCGGACGTGAATGGGGGCGAGCGTGCAGTTCTCCAGGACCGTCAGGTGGGGGAACAGGTTGAACTGCTGGAACACCATCCCGACTTCGCGCCGCACCTCGTCGATGCGCCTGATGTCGCGGGTGAGCGCGATGCCGTCGACCACCACCTCGCCGCGCTGATGCGGCTCCAGCCCGTTGACACAACGCAGCAGCGTCGACTTTCCCGATCCCGACGGCCCGCAGACGACGATGCGTTCGCCCGACCGGACCCGCAGCGTGACGTCCTTGAGCACATGGAAATCGCCGAACCACTTGTGCAGGCCGGTGATCTCCACCGCCCAGGGGCCGGTGTCGACGGGGGTCCCTTGCTGCACCTCGGTCATCGTCGCCTCAACGCCGATCGCCCGCCGCCAACCGCCGCTCGATGCGGCCGGCATAGCGCGACATCGAATAGCAGCAGACGAAATAGAACAATGCCGCGAACGCATAACCGGTCGCGCTGGTGACCGGCGTCGCCCATTTGGGATCGGCCCGGGACACCTCGATGGTGTGCAGGAAGTCGAAGATGCCGACGAAGAACACCAGCGTCGTGTCCTTGAACAGCGCCACATAGGAGTTGACGATATTGGGAATCGAGACGCGCAACGCCTGCGGCAGGATGACCAGCGCCATCGCCCGCCAATACCCCAGCGCCAGCGCGTCGGCCGCCTCGAACTGGCCGCGCGGAATGGCCGCCAGCCCGCCGCGCACCACTTCCGCCATGTAGGCGGACGAGAACAGCGCGACCCCGACCAGGGCGCGCAGCAGCTTGTCCGGCGCCCAGGCCGGCGGCACGAACAGGGGCAGCATGACGCTCGCCATGAACAGCACGGTGATCAGCGGAACGCCGCGCACGAACTCGATGAAGATCACCGACAAGAAGCGGACCACCGGCATCCGCGACCGCCGTCCGAGCGCCAGCAGGATGCCGAGCGGCAGCGACGTGACGAGCCCGACCGTGGCGACCACGGTGGTGACCAGAAGCCCGCCCCACAAGGCGGTGTCGACCGTGGCGACGCCGACGGCCGGCCAGCCGGACAACAGGACGCAGGAGATCACCGGCAGCACGGCGAAGAAATGGACCGCCGCCCAGCCGCGGCGCGGCGCCCCGAGCCCCAGGAGCCAGCCGCCGCCGAACGCCAACCGCGCGCACACCAGGGCGACCCGCCAGCGCTCGTCGAAGCGCCTCTCGGCCGCTGCCGCCGGGATCAGCGATCCGGATGCAAGCGCCTGGACGTAGACGCGCAGGTCGTCGACGTTCGACACGACGCCGGAATCCGTCGAGCCGATCGTCGGCGACATCGCCGAGACGTCGACAGGAGCGGCGCAGTTCATGGCGCCGTCCGCACCACGCACGGTGAGCTG
>JAVBUK010000293.1:0-2592 GCA_031555345.1 Xanthobacteraceae bacterium
CCCGCGCAGCGGGTGTCTCGCACCATATCGCCACCGGCCTGTCTTTGCTGAAATGACGCCGACGGCATCCCGGCGAGCGGGATCTTCCGGGACTCCAGCGGGTGATGCGAGCAAGCGCAGCCGGGAACGCGCAACGCTCCGGGGCTTGACGCTCCCGGGTCTCGCCTGCGGCTCGTCCCGGGCTACCCGGACCGGCCGGGGTCGCTGCGATAGACCGTCCAGTCGTCGGTCGCCGCCCCCGTGCGACACAGGCTGGCGTGCTCCCACACCTCGCGCACGGATTCGTCGGCATGGCGCGCATTCGCGTACAGGACGTAGATTTCGCGCGGCCGCTCGCGGCAGGACCGCTCGATCCCGGCGACCACGCCCGCCATGACTTCCTTCACGAACGGGTTGTTGAAGTAGTAGACCCCCGGCCCGTCCGGGAGGGCGAATTCCAACGCGTCGGTCAGCACCAGTTCGATGTCCCGGCACTGTTGCCGCTCGCTGCGGAACGCCCGCAGGTTTTGCCGGGCAATCTCGTGAAGCTCGGGCGAGAACTCGACCCCGACCACCTTCCGGAACGGGAACTCCGACGCCAGCAGCACCGCCCGTCCCTTGCCCGAGCCGAAATCGACGAAGGTGAAATCCCGATACGGGATCGCCAGGCCGCCGACCAGCGAGACGAACACCGCCGGTTCGATCGCCCAGTACGGCGTGCCGTACTGCCAGGTGGTGCCGGGGATTCGCAGCCGGTCGAGCCGGATGATGCCGCCGGTGTCGACGCCGTACCGGTCGTCGAACGCGCGGTCCTGCTGCTCCTTCAGCCGCCGCGCCCGGCGGCCGGCCGGGGTGAGATCGAGCCATGGCCGGGCGAGCCTGTCGAGAGCGAAACGCACGGTGCCGCGGAGGCCCCGGCGTCGATACGACTTTCGCAGTCTGGTGGCGATCCGGCCGAACACCATGCCTCCTGACAGGGCTGCGACGATGCGCATTCACACTGGTTTGTCGGTGGCCCGCAACGCACGCGCGGGCCAGCTGGCGGCCCCGGTCGCGCGGGCGGCACAGCCGTTCGACAGGTAGGTCCGCAACCGGCGGGGAACGATCCGCCTGACGACGGCCCGCGGAATGCGCCGCAGCACGCGCGCGACCTGAAAGCGGGGGGTCGAACGCGTCACCTCGAACCGATTGGCCGGCTCGCCGCCGAACGCGACCGCAAAGCGGAACCGGGTGTCCGTCGTGATGCCGCCGTCGAAATCGAAGTGCAGGCCGCGCGACTGGGCCAGTTCGATGCCGGTCCACAGCAGCAGGCTTTCCGCGCCGCCGTGCGCCAGCTCCTTGTTCCGGGTCGAGAGAAAATAATGGACGTATTTGTCGTCCCAGATCAACATCACCTGGGCGTGGACGACCCCGTTCGCATCGACCGCCGCGATGATCTTGCCCTGGTCGTGGCCGTGCGCCGCGGCGAACGCCGGAGCGATCAACGAGAGGTCGAAGTAGGAATCCTCGACGCCCAGATTCGCCCGGTAGAAGTCCACGAAATGATCCGCCTCTACGATCTCGCTAACGGTCAGCCGTTCCCGGGCCCGACGAATGACGTTCCGGGTCTTGTCGCGCAGTCCCGACCACAGACCGTCGATCGGCGCGTTGCAGTCCAACAGGAAGGTGGGCTGCACCTCGACCCGATAGCCGGATGCGACGAACGGCACCAGATCGTTGAACTCGGTGCCGAGAGTCATCTGGACGTGGTCGTATTCCTCCACCCGTTCGAGCAGCTCGGAAATGACGGAATGGATGGCCCGGTTGCGCACCTCGGGCTTGCCCGGGTGAGGAGCCACAACCGGGCCGAGAAACCGGTTGATCTGCGGCATCTCGCAGATTTTGAAGCCGCCCTCGCGACGCTCGACAAACCGCAGATAGCCGGTGACGTGCCCTCCTCTGGTGCTGGTCATGTCGCGCCACGATCCGGGCGCAAGCGCATCAAGCCACCAGCTCTCGTGGAAGATCGACTTCCGCATCGGTCAGCACCGGCGGTTAACTATAGTATCTGCGAAGAATTGTCGCAGTATCGTCCTGCGCATTTCTTGCCCTCCAAAGGCTATTATACGACACGCAAGAAAAAGGGGAAAAATTGTTATCATCAATATTAAAATCCGCGTGCCGCCGAAGAACACCCGTAGCGAGTGCCGGCTTTATGGCCGCCGTCATCGCGTCATAATACTCGCGGCACGCAAAACCGCAGCCGCCGCGCTGCTGTTCTTGCCGCGGGTCGGGCCGATACGCCAGCCCTGATCAGGCGTGATGCTGCGTCATTTCGACCTTGGCCGGAGCGCGGGCCAGCGCGCCGGCACCCGCCGGCCGATGGCCGAGCCGGCGGCACCCCGCTCGGCGGCACCCCGCTCGGCGGCGGCCGGATCGGAAGCCCGGCGACGCCCGGACACCACCGCATGATCGGGGTGCGGCAGGCACCGCAAAAACAAAACGCCGGCCTCGGGCGACCCGGGCCGGCGTTTCGATCGCGGGCGGGCGCAGGCGCGGCCGCGCGCTACTGCAGGCTCAGCGCCACGAAACGCAGTTCACCGTCGGCGTTGGCGACCAGCAGCAGCGCCGATT
>JAVBUK010000289.1:0-3101 GCA_031555345.1 Xanthobacteraceae bacterium
TGGAGGCCGCGCCCCCTGCGCCCTATCGGGTGCTGGCGCGCAAGTATCGCCCCGCGACCTTCGACGACCTGATCGGCCAGGAAGCGATGGTCCGCACCATCTCCAACGGGTTCGAGAGCGGCCGCATTCCACAGGCCTGGATCCTCACCGGCGTGCGCGGCGTCGGCAAGACCACCACCGCTCGCATCCTCGCCCGTGCGCTCAACTACGAAACCGCAACGATCACGGCGCCAACGATCACGATGCCGGGGCTGGGGCGGCACTGCCAGGCGATCATGGAAAGCCGGCACGTCGACGTCCTGGAGATGGATGCCGCCTCGCACAATGGCGTCGACGACATCCGGCAGATCAACGACGCGGTGCGCTACGCGCCGGTGTCGGTGCGCTACAAGGTCTACATCCTCGACGAAGTGCATATGCTGTCGACCGCCGCCTTCAACGCCCTGTTGAAGACGCTGGAAGAGCCGCCGCCGCACGCCAAGTTCATTTTCGCCACCACCGAGATCCGCAAGGTTCCGGTGACGGTGCTGTCGCGCTGTCAGCGTTTCGACCTGCGCCGCGTCGATGCCGGGATGCTGGTGGGACATCTCGAGGGCATCGCCGCCAAGGAGGGCTTGGCGGCCGAACCCGAGGCGCTCGCCCTGATCGCCCGCGCCGCCGAAGGTTCCGTGCGCGACGCACTGTCGCTGTTCGACCAGGCGATCGCCCACGCCGCCGGCGCCGTCGCCGCCGAGGATGTGCGGCGCATGCTCGGGTTGGCCGACCGCACCCGCGTCATCGACCTGTTCGAAGCCCTGATGCGCGGCGATATCGCCCGCGCACTCGGCGAACTGCGCGACCAGTACGACTCGGGCGCCGACCCCGCGGTGGTGCTCACCGACCTCGCCGAGTTCACCCATTTCGTCACCCGGGTGAAGATCGTGCCGGCAGTCGCCGAGGATCGCTCGCTCGCCGAGGTCGAACGCACGCGCGGCCGGGCGCTGGCAGCCGGGCTGTCGATGCGGGTGCTGGCCCGCACCTGGCAGATGCTGTTCCGAGGCCTGCCGGAGGTGCAGAGCGCCGGCAAGCCGATCGCCGCCGCCGAAATGGTGCTGGTGCGGATCGCCTATGCGGCCGACCTGCCGACCCCCGACGAGGTGATCCGCGGGCTCGGCAGCGGCGGCAACGGATCGGATCCACGGCCGGCCGGCAATGGCGCCGGCTCCACGGCGCCGGGACCCGCGGCGATGTCGCGGCAAGAGGTTGCGCGGCAAGAGGTTTCGCGGGGCGGCCCCCGCGCGATGCTGGCAGCCCCGGCGACCGCGCCGGCACGTTCGCGACCCGACGCCCAACCACGGCAGGAGAAGCCGCCGCTCGCCATCGGCCGGTTCGAGGACCTGCTGGCGCTGGCTGCCGACAAACGCGATCTGGCGGTGCGCAACGCCCTCGAGCGCGACGTGCGGCTGGTGCATCTCGAGGACGGCCGGCTCGAGATCTCGCTCCAGCCCGACGCGCCCAAGACGCTGGTGAACGAACTCTCACGCAAACTCGGAGAGTGGACCGGCCGACACTGGATGGTGGTCATCTCGACCCAGTCGGGGCAGTCGACCATCCAGGAGCAGAAGCAGGCGCGCCGCGCCGAGCTCGAGCTCGGCGTGCAGGCCGATCCGCTGGTGAAGGCCGTGCTCACCGCGTTCCCGGGCGCGCAGATCGTCGCCGTTCGCGACAAGGAAACGGTCCCCGGCGCGCTGTCGGGCAGCGAGGCCGACGACGACGCGGCTGACCGCTTCGACGACGATGCCGACGACGATCTCTAGTGTGGTGGATTTGACGTTGGTCCGGAGCGGGCTGCAAACGGAACCGAACGTCGGAACCGGGACACCTGGGCGGCGCACGCCCAATCCCGCGGACAACCCGACGAGGGCGAGACGGAAGAGGACAAGACCATGGCGGATTTCATGGGCCTGATGAAGCAGGCCGCCGAGTTCAAGACCAAGATGGAAGCGTTGCAGGCCGAGCTCGAACAGACCCTGGTCGAAGGCGGCGCCGGCGGCGGCCTCGTCACCATCACGATCACCGGCAAGGGCGAGGTCAAGAGCCTGAAGATCGATCCCTCCCTGCTCAAGCCGGAGGACAAGGAGATCGTCGAGGACCTGGTGGTGGCGGCGCATGGCGAAGCGCGCCGCAGGGCCGAAGCCCTGCTGCAGGACAAGATGCAGGGCCTGACCGGCGGCCTGCCGCTGCCGCCCGGCCTGAAACTGTTCTGATGCGCCCGCCACCTGTTCGGTCATGCGCAGGCTTGACCGCATCCCGCCCGACTGGGGACGGGTTGCGGCTCCCTGCCCGGCCGTGACCCGAGGAACCCGATGCCCGCCGTCGCCGGCCCCGAAATCGAACGCCTGATCCAGCTCCTGGCGCGGCTGCCGGGGCTGGGTCCCCGCTCGGCGCGGCGCGCGGCGCTGCACCTCATCAAGAAGCGCGAGCAGTTGATGGCGCCGCTGGCGACTGCGCTGGCGACCGCGATCGACAAGATCGAGGTGTGCCGGACCTGCGGCAACATCGACACACAAAACCCCTGCACGGTGTGCTCCGATCCGCGGCGCGACGGCGCGGTGATCGTGGTGGTCGCCGACGTGGCGGATCTGTGGGCATTGGAGCGCGCCCACGCGATCAACGCGCGCTATCATGTCCTGGGCGGAACCCTGTCGCCGCTCGACGGCATCGGTCCCGACGACCTGACTATCGACCAGCTGGTCACCCGCGCACACGCCAGCGAGGTCAAGGAGATCATCCTGGCGCTCAACGCCACGGTCGACGGCCAGACCACCGCGCACTATGTCACCGACCTGCTCGGTGACGCCGCGGTCGCGGTGACCCGGCTGGCGCACGGCGTGCCGGTCGGCGGCGAACTCGACTATCTCGACGAGGGAACCCTGG
The DNA here is from genome assembly GCA_031555345.1 of Xanthobacteraceae bacterium. Classification (GTDB taxonomy): domain Bacteria; phylum Pseudomonadota; class Alphaproteobacteria; order Rhizobiales; family Xanthobacteraceae; genus Astrobacterium. Next base: position 2,917 of record JAVBUK010000289.1, read on the forward strand.
CGGCGGCGATCAGGAGCCGCACGCCGTTTTAAGCCGCGCGCGGACACGACGGCGCCTCGAACAACCGGCCAGACCAGGGACTGCCGCTGTCCGGATCAGGCGCCACGGCCGTCCGCCATGCCCACGGATCGCGACGCCAAAGTCGGCGGCATTTCCGGCGGTCCGGGTCGTTCCCGAACCGGCCC
>JAVBUK010000314.1:0-3054 GCA_031555345.1 Xanthobacteraceae bacterium
GATCGGCCGCCGCATGGCAAGCGTGATGCGGCGGCAAGAACGCACCGGACGACGGTGCGGGCGGAGGAGGCGAGTCGACCGCAGGCATGCGGGCGAGAGCGCCGCAACCATCGTCATGGGCGCAATCCGGATCAATCGCGCGGGTGTCCCGAGGTTCGCGCGCGAGTGCGCGAACGCCGGTTCGACGCAAGCGCAACGGCGGCATGAAGCCATTCATCTGGTGGCAAAATTCCTATTGAATCTGAATTCATTTGTTTAAGCGGCGGATTTACGGGCGATTTCCTCCAGGGCTCGGGCCGGCCTCCCTTTCGTGTGGCTAAATCTTTGATATGTGCGAAAAAAAACGGTACGTCTGCGAGTTAATTATTCCGCTTTAAAATGAATTAAAATTCATTTGTTTTGAGACGCTGGATCTCGGCGTTCCAGCGCCGCGACCCGCAACATCTTGAATCCGCACGTGGGTTCATATTCCTCAGCGCGCAGGTGCCGGGCGATGTGCCACTATCCGGGGTGTGATTTGCCCCGGAATCCGACACATGCCTCTGCGTGCCCTGCTGTATCGACGTCCCACCGAGCCCCAGGCGATCGAAGTCGTATTCGATCGCTCGATTTATCTCGTTCGCCTGCGCCGCCATCGGCAGGCTCGCCGATACACATTGCGAATTCAGGCCGCGACTCGCGAAGTCGTGCTGACGATGCCGCCGCGCGGCAGCCTCAAGGAGGCGCGGGAGTTCGCCGAGAAACATGGCGGATGGATCGCGGCCCGTCTCGAGCGGTTGCCGGAAGCTGCACCCTTTGCGCACGGCACGGTGGTGCCGCTGCGCGGTCTGGCGCATCGCATTGTCCATCGCCGCAGCGTGCGTGGCACGGTGTGGACCGAACTCGACCCCCATGCGCAGCGTCTGCTGTGCGTCGCCGGCGAGACGGCTCACATCGAACGGCGGGTGATGGACTATCTCAAGCGCGAGGCCAAGCGCGACCTGGAGGCGGCGGTCCGGCGCTACACCGAGCGGTTGGCGGTCTCGTTCCGCCGGGTGTCGGTGCGCGACCAGTCGAGCCGCTGGGGCTCATGCTCCACCACGGGCGTGTTGTCGTTTTCCTGGCGGCTGATCCTGGCGCCACGTTATGTGCTCGATTACCTCGCCGCGCACGAGGTCGCGCACCTGCTCGAGATGAATCACTCGCCGCGGTTCTGGCGTCTGGTGCTGCGTGTGTGTCCGGATGCCCATCGCGCCAAGGCCTGGCTCGACCGGCACGGCACCGACCTGCATCGCTACGGCCTTTGTCCGACCGACGCGTCCGATGCACCATCGCGGCGACGGGCAAGCTGATCCGCCCCGACAGCTTCCGCGGGCGCCTGCTCTGGGCCAGTGTCCCGGTTCCGACGTTCGGATCCGTTTGCGGCCCGCTCCGGACCTGCGTCGGAACCGAAAGGACACCAGCAACGCCAAGATGCTAGTGTGGTTTTGGATTTGACGTTGCGATCAAGCGCGCGCCGAAAGTGAGCTGGGAACGTCAAATCCGCCACACGAGAGCGTGGCCGCCCGCCGTCGCGGTGGCGGGCCGCCTGCGGGGGGTCTCCGGTCGATTCCATGCTCAAACCCGACACGTTTGCGCTGACGGCCCTGTTGGCGGTCCTCACGGCGATCGGCCCGTTGACGGTGGACCTGTATCTGCCGTCGCTGCCGGAGATCAGCCGCGTCCTCGACGCCAGCACGGCGCAGACCCAGCTCACCATCTCGTCCTATCTGGCCGCCTATGCGATCTGCCCGATCGTCTATGGTCCGGTGTCGGATCGCTATGGTCGCAAGCCGGTCCTGCTGGCGGCATTGACGATTTTCTGCGCCGCGACGTTCGTCTGCGCGTTCGCCCCGAGCATCCAGGCGCTGATCGCCGCGCGGGCATTCCAGGCGGTGGGCTCCTCCGGCACGGTCGTGCTGGCACGCGCGGTGGTCCGCGACCTCTACAGCGGGGTGCGAGCCGGTCGTGAACTGTCGGTGATGGGGGTGATCATGGGGGTCGCGCCGGTCGTCGCCCCCTCCATCGGCAGCGTTCTGCAGACCGCGTTCGGCTGGCGGGCCTGTTTCCTGTTCGTGTTTGCCGCCGGCCTGGGGGCGTTCTGGGTGGTCTGGCGGCTGATGCCCGAAACCCGGCCGCGCACCCAGCGCCACCCGTTCGAATGGACGGCGCTCGTTCGCCACTACGGCGTTGTCGTGTGCAACCGCTGCTTCCTCGCCCACACCGTCATCGTGTCGGCGAGCTTCGCCGGTCTGTTCGCGTTCATCTCGGGTTCGCCGTTCGTGCTGCAGGACTTTGTCGGTCTCAGCCCGATCGGGTTCGGAATCGCGTTCGCGGTCGCGTCGACCGGTCACATCGTCGGCACCTCGGTGGCGGCGCATCTGGTGACGCGTGTCGGGATCGACCGGACCATCGGGGCGGGCGCCTTGGCGCTGTGCGCCGGCGGATTGACGGTGGTCGCCACCACCACCTTCATCCCCGGTTCGGTGGCGGGATTCGTGCTGCCGATCATGCTCTACATGGTCGGGCTCGGCCTCGCCATGCCGCAAGCGCTCGCCGGCGCGCTGCAACCGTTCCCGGGGCGTGCCGCGACCGCGTCGGCCCTGGTCGGCTTTGCCCAGCAGACCTCGGCGGCGCTCGCCGGCGCGGTGGTCGGTCATCTGCTGGCGACGACCGCCTGGCCGCTGGTGCTGGTCGTCGCCCTGTGCGGCGTGGTGACCCTGATTGCATGGGGGGGCACGCGCGGGGCGCGCGGCGTCTGCATCGACGAACCGAGCTGATCCGGTCCGTTCCTCGGATCGGGCGAATTTCGTCGGGCCCGGGCGCTCGAGCAAAGCCCCCATCCGGTCACGACCCGGATGACGAACCGCTGCGGCGTTCTCAGCGCCCGCCGAACAGTCGCTGCAGCAGCCAGCCGTCGAGTCCGGAGTTGGCCTCGGGCCGGGTGCTGTCGCGCGCGGCGGTGCGTGGGCCAGGGGCGTTGCCGGGCGGCGCCAGGCGGGCGAACATCCCTGCGCCCGGCGCGGTCGGCAGCGC
>JAVBUK010000541.1:0-3565 GCA_031555345.1 Xanthobacteraceae bacterium
TCGCGGTTCCCTCGCCAGGGAAAACGGGCGGACGGCGGGTGGTCGGTTCGGCGCCCATCAGGTCCGCTCCGCCTTGATGATTTCGGTCATGGTGATGCCGAGCTTGTCCTCGACCAGGACGACTTCGCCACGGGCGACCAGCCGGTTGTTGACGTAGATGTCGATCGCTTCGCCGACCTTGCGATCGAGCTCGAGCACGGCGCCCGGGCCGAGGTTCAAGAGGTTGCCGACGTCCATGTGGGCGCGGCCCAGGACGGCGGACACCTGGACCGGGACGTCGAAGACGGCTTCGAGATCGACCGCCCCGCGCGGGTCCGGCTCCGCATCGGCGACGTCCGCGAACGCCACCGCCTGATCGGGCGGCAATGTGGCGCCGTCTTCGAGATTGGGAAGGGGAACCTTGTTTTCGCTTTCGGCCATCATTCAGTTCTCCCGACTCAGATTCCCGCATTCTTGCGGCGGACCGCGATGAACCGGGCGACGGCGTCGGCGATGGTCGCCTCGGTCGCCGCGCGTTCGCGCACCAGCCCGCCGTCGGCCCATTCGATGCGACAGTCGCCCGCCGCGATGTCGGCCTCGCCCATCACCACCAGCCGTCCTTCGAACCCGTGGGCGCGGGCGATGCTTTCCAGCTTCTCCTTGGCGCCGGCATGGAACTCTTCGTTGACGCGCACCACCACGTGCGGCGCCGCGATGAGTTCGCGGAAGCAGCCGGCGGCGAGCGCGGATATTTCGGCGAGCGGGTCGCGTGCGATCAGGGCCGGCGCCAGCTTGCCGGCGACCGCCACGGCGACGTCGACCGCCTCCGCCTCGAGGCGCGCCTCGACCGCCGCGAGATTCTGCTCGAGGCGCTGCAGCCCGACGGCAATCTGCTCGAACGCCATGGCGACGCGCCGCTCCCGCTCGGCGCGGGCCTCGGCTTCCGCGGCGCGGGCCAGGGCTTCCTCCTTGTGGGCCTGCGCCTCGGCGGCGGCCAGCCCGTTGCGGTATCCGCGCGTCTCCGCCTCGGCGAGCGCCGATTGGTGCGCGGCGGCGGAGATGCCGGCGGCCGCGGTCTCCTTGCCGGCGGCGGGCGCGCCGAAGTCGAGGTCGAACAGGAATTTCGCCGGTGCGGCCATGGGTGCCTCGGTGGGTGCCTCAGTAGATCAGCTCTTCGTCGCCGCGGTTCTTGGAGATCATGATCTCGCCCTTGGCGGCGAGATCCTTGGCGAGGTTGACCAGGAGCGCCTGCGCCTCGTCGACGTCGCGCAGTCGCACCGGCCCGAGCGCCTGCATGTCGTCGACCAGCATCTTGGCGGCGCGGCTCGACATGTTGGACAGGAAGAACTGCCGCACCGCCTCGGACGCGCCCTTGAGCGCCACCCCGAGCTTGTCCTTGTCGACATGGCGCATCAGGGTCTGAGCCGAGCCGTTGTCGAGCTTGACCAGATCGTCGAAGGTGAACATCAGGTTCTTGATGCGTTCGGCGCTTTCGCGGTTGGCCTCTTCGAGCGAGGTGATGAACCGCGTCTCGGTCTGGCGGTCGAAGTTGTTGAAGATCTCGGCCATCACCTCGTGGGCGTCGCGCCGGCGCGTCTGCGACAGGTTGGACATGAATTCGGTGCGCAGCGTGTTCTCGACCCGCTCGATCACGTCCTTCTGCACCGCCTCCATCTTGAGCATGCGGTTGACGACGTCGAGGGCGAGTTCCTCGGGAAGGATGGCGAGAACACGGGCGGCGTGCTCCGGCTTGAGCTTGGACAGCACCACCGCGACGGTCTGCGGGTACTCGTTCTTCAGGTAGTTGGCGAGCACCTGCTCCTGGACGTTGGACAGCTTCTCCCACATGTTGCGGCCGGCCGGCCCGCGGATCTCCTCCATGATGCCGGAGACGCGTTCGGGGGGGAGATATTGTTGGAGCAGGCGCTCGGTCGAATCGAAGTTGCCCATCAGGGCGCCGGACGCGGACAGGCGGGAGACGAACTCCAGCATCAGGCCCTCGACCGCGCTCGCCTGCACCGTCCCGATGTTCGACATGGTGATCGACAGGGTGCGCAGTTCATCGTCGTCGAGCAGGCTCCAGACCTTGCCGCCGTACTGCTCCCCGAGCGCCAGCATCAGCACCGCGGCCCGCTCCGGGCCGGTCAGGGCCCGGCTGTTGCCGTCTTGCGCGCCCGCCTGGCGGCTCGCCAGGGTGGCGACCAGGCTCTCGATCTCGGTGCTGTGGGTCTTCGGTGCGAGGTTGGCAGCGGGGGACATGTTCTCGGTCTCGTCAGGCCGCGTCGTGCAGCCAGCTGCGGATGATGGAAACGGTCTCGTTCGGGTTGCGGTCGGCCAGTTCGCCGATCTTCTGGATCGACTGGGCATGCACCTGCCCCTGGACCTGCGCCATGTCGATCATCTTGGTCGTCTCGTTGATCGGCGCGGAAACCGCGTCGCCATCCTCGGCGCCGGCCGCGCCCGGCGCCGCCAGCGTTCCCGCCGTCGCGCCGCCGCGCAGCGCCTCGATCGCCGCCGCCGCCTTTTCCGGGGTGACGATCCGGCGCACCAGCGGGCGGACCACGAACAGCAGGACCACGAGCGACAGAAGCAGCATCACGCCGAGCTCGATCCCCCGCATGATGTCTTCCTTGGTGAACTGCAGGTAGGCCCAGATGCCGGTCGGTTCGGACAGCGCCTGGGACGGCACCTCGGCGAACCGCAGGTTGACGACCTCGACCTGGTCGCCGCGCCGTTGGTCGAAGCCGATCGCCGAACGGACCACCGCCGTGATGCGGTCGATCTCGTCCTTGCTGCGCTCCCGGTAGACGATCTCGCCCTTGTCGTTCTTGGCGTAGGTCCCGTCCACCAGCACGGCGACGGAAATTCGGTTGATCCGGCCGCCCTCGATCACTTCGGTCTTGGTCGTGCGGGAAATCTCGTAGTTGACGATTTCCTCCGACTTCTTCGCCTGGTCGCGCGGCGTGACGACCTGCTGGGTGGCGGTGGCGCCCGGCAGCTCGTTGGCGGCGGTCACCTGACCGTTGTTGTCGTTGGTGGCGGACTGTTCCTCGCGGGTCTGGGTGGATCGCACCACGCGCCCTTCCGGATCGAACCGGTCCGAGGTCTGGGTCACCCGGTTGAAGTCGAACTCGGCCGTGAGCTGTACGCGGGCGCGGCCGCTGCCGACCACCGACGAGACGATCGACTCGACCTGGTCGCGCAGCCGCCGCTCGTAGGCGATCTGGCGTTCGTCGGCGCTGACCCCCATGGCGTTGACGCCGCCCTGGGCGCCGTCGGCGAGCAGCCGGCCGGCCTCGTCCACCACCGACACGCGCTCGGGCTTCAATCCGGTGACGGCGGTGGCGACGATGTGGCGAATGGCGCGAACCTGCTGCGGCTCGAGCTGGCCGCGCACTCTGAGCACGATCGACGCCGACGGCTCGACCTTGTCGCGCGAGAACAGCGGGCGTTCGGGAATGACCAGGTGGACGCGCGCCGCCTGGACCCGGTCGATCGCCTTGATGGTCCGCACCAACTCGCCTTCGAGCGCGCGCAGGTGGTTGATGTTCTGGATGAAGCTGGTGGCGCCGAGCGAGTCGGCCAT
>JAVBUK010000219.1:0-3788 GCA_031555345.1 Xanthobacteraceae bacterium
GAGGAAACGGCCGACCCAGCATTGTCCGGACGGCGAGCTGGTGACCGCCCCGAACAGCCGGGCGTCGTTGGCGAGGCCGGCGGCAAAGCCGTCGGCGTAGCCGGTCTGCAACGCTTCCAGCGCGATGCGGGCGGCGTAGGCGCGGGCCGATCGGAGATCGGAAGCCGTGCCCGCGTCGGGCGGCGCGGTGGCCAGCAGCGCCGCCGCCGCGGGCGATTCCAGCAGCGCCCTTGCTTCCGCCTTCGGGGCATCGGCCAGCGCATCCCATGCGCGCCGCGGCAGCGGTTTGCCGTCGGCGAACGCCCGGGCGGCGGCGAACGCCTCGCGCAGCGCCACCGACGACGGAAAGAACGCATCGGCCAGGCCGATCGCCACCGCGCGACGGCCGCTGATCGGTTCGCCGTTGAGCGCGAGTTCCGCCGCCTTGCGCGGCCCGACCAGGCGCGGCAAGCGCTGCATGCCGCCGTAGCCCGGGATGATGCCGAGCTTGATTTCCGGCTGACCCAGCAGGGCGTTTTCGGTGACGACGCGGTAGTGCGTCGCCATCGCCAACTCGTTGCCGCCGCCGAGCGCAAACCCGTCGATCAACGCCACGATCGGCACCGCCAGCCGTTCGAGCCGGCCGAACGCCTCGATCACCCGCGCCGCCAGGGCCGCGATGGTCCGGCTGCTCGCCCCCAGGAAGCCGCCGATGTCGGCGCCCGCCATGAAAGCGCGGCCGTGGCCCTTGAGCAGCAGCGCCCGTACCGGCTCGCCCTCCAGCGTGCCGGCGGCGATTTCGTCGACCATGGCCTCGAGTTGCGCCAGCAGGTCGACGCTCAGGGCGTTCAAGGCGTCGGGACGGGTGATCGTCACCACCGCCACGCCGTCGCAGCAATGAATCGACAGATACCGCCCCCGGTCCGGGTCGGCGGCACGCAAGGTCTGGCCCAGATAGGCCGCCTCGCCGGCGGCGATCGCCTCGCCGGCGCGGACCGACTGGACCAGCGCCACGCCCTTCGGCTTGGTCATGCGGCCGTCGAGCATCTTCTGCTGGATCGCCGGCAGGCCCGCGAGATCGCAAATGTCCAGATCGGCGGCCTCCATCACCAGCCGTTGCTCGGACAACAGCCGGATCACCTCGTGTGCCTGTCCGGTGCGGTACATGTGCGACCCCAGAACAGACAGGTCGGACGGCCCCCGGGCGACCACCCAGCCGCACGACATTTCGTCGCGTTCGTCGTGGTCGCGCACCACGAAGGTGCTGAAATGCATCGTGCTCTGGTCGGGCCGCTCGACCACGAAGTCGGGGCTGACGCGGGGGCCGAACACGCCCCAGATCGCCCGCCCGAGGGCGCGGGCCGGATCCATGAAGCCGGGCCCGTAGGCCGGATTGGGACGTCCGTCGTCGGTGAGCGGATCGGGCATGTCCTCCGGCAACGACAGCGTGTCGCGGTCGATGATGGCGTGGTCCGGAACGCCCAGCCGCACCAGGGCGGCAATGCCCTCGGCCTCCCGGCTGCGGGAGGCGATCACCCCGAGCCTGGCGCCGCGCTGCAGCGCCGCCTCGACGAAGCCCGCCGCATAGGCGTCGGCCCCCCAGACGAGGCCGTTGCGCCCGGGCAACAGCGCCATTTCGGCGAAAATTTCGGCGGGCGAGGCGTTGCGGAACATGATCTGCTTCTGGCGCATCCACACCCAGCGGGCGTCCAGCACCAAGCGCCGACCCGCGTAGAAAAAGGTCTCCTTGTATTCTCCTTTCAGGCCGCTGCCGGTCGCCCCGAAAAACGCCAGCCGCCCGCCGTCGGCCAGCGCCGACACCAGCAGCGGGAAGTTGCGCCCGCCGGTATGCTCGAACACCTTGTCGACCGGGCGCCCGTTGTTGGCGGCGTAGACGGCCTGACGGAACGGCTCGGTCCGGCGCTGCCACGCCGCGGCGTCGGCATCCGGCGCGATGACGCCGAAGGCGTCCGGCGGCAGCTTGCGCCGGTCGATGAAGGCGTCGGCGATCCCCCGCCGGATCAGCGCCTCGCCGAGCGCCGGATCGGACCCGACCAGGATCACCCGGGCGCCGAGACTGCGGGCGATCTGGGCGCCGGCGAAGCTGGTGCCCCGGCCGCCACCCATGACCAGGACGGAATCGCCCGGCCGCACCGCCAGGCGCTCGACCACCGCCCGGTAGGCCGTGCCGTAGGTCAGCAACATGGCGGCGAGCTGCTCGGGCGCATGCTGCGCCAGCGCCGAAGGCACCGGGATGGCGCGCTCCTGCGCCACCACCGCGAACTGGGCGTTGAAACCGTCGTGGGTCTCGTAGCCGCGGATGTTGCGCGAGGTCCAGGAATCGAGGATGACCGCCTGGCCGACCGCCACGCCGGTCACCGCCGGCCCCGCATCCACCACGATGCCGAGCGCGTCGCTGCCCGGAACATGAATCGTGGCGCTGTCGCCGCGCCCGAATACCGGCACCGGCAGCCCGAGGGCGGCGAAGTTGGTGTTGAAGTTCGGCCCCGACGCCAGAACGGCGACCAGCACCTTGGTGGCGTCTTCGGGGCCGAGCGCGGGAGTCGTGACGGTCTCGACCCCGATCACCTCGGCGGGAGGGCCGTAACGGTCGCGCTGGATGACCAGCGCCGCCATCTGCCGTGGAATCGGCATCGCGATGGTCGGCAGCCGACCCAGGGGCCATTGGTGCGCCAAGTCATGCGCCAATTCGCTCACGTTTCGTCTCCTTTGGCAGGGCCGCCGCGGCGCGCGGCGCGGATTCGGCCGCGCTTCATTGTTCCATTCCGAACCGTTCGAGTCGATGCGCCATCGCCGCCGTCCGCGCTTCGGCACCGAAGGCTCCGTTGCGCTCGAACTCGTCGATCCTGCCCTCGGGCCATCCCAACAGGTCAGAGACAGCAGAGCGGTTGTCGGCACCCAGCGCCGGCGGGTAGCCGGGCTCGGATTCCGATTCTCCGAAAAATTTGATCGGGTTCCCGGCGACGCGCAACTGCTCTCCGTCCGGCCCGACCATTGCCACCACCATGTTGCGATGCAGGACCTGCGGGTCGTTCAGGCTGCGGTCCAGGGTGTTGACCACAGCCGCCGGCACGCCTGCGGCCAACAGCGCTTCGACCCACACGGTCGACGGTTTGGCACGGAAGCAGTCTTCCAGGATCGACCACAGCGCGTACCGGTTGGTGTAGCGCAGATCGTTTAGGCGAAACCGCTCGTCGTCGACGAGTTCCGGTCTGCCCAAGACACCGCACAGGTTGCTCCACATGCGCTCCGTATTAGCGGTGATGACCACGTCGACGCCGTCGCCACAGGGGAAGGCGCGGTAAGTGGGGATCGAATCGTGGCCCCGTCCCTGGCGGTTCGGCGCCTTGCCGGAGGCAAGATAATAGGCTCCCTGATATGACAGCATCGCGATCTGACAGTCGAGCATTGCGACATCGATCCACTTGCCGCGACCGCTGCGCTCGCGCTCGACCAGCGCCGCGAGGATCCCGATGACGCCGTACATCCCGGCGGCGATGTCGCCGAGCGGAATTCCAGAGCGGACCGGCGGGCCGTCGGTTTCACCGGTCAGCGACATCCCCCCCGAAATCGCCTGCACGATCATGTCGTAGGCCGGACGGTCGCGATAGGGGCCGTCCTGACCGAACCCGGAAATCGAGCACCAGACGATTCCGGGTTTTTCGGCGGCGACGTCCTCGTAGGCCAAACCCAACCGCTTGAGCACGCCCGGGCGGAAGTTTTCGACGACCACGTCGCAGGTGAGCACGAGGTCGCGCACGAGCGCCAGGCCGGCGCTGTTCTTCAGA
>JAVBUK010000234.1:0-3160 GCA_031555345.1 Xanthobacteraceae bacterium
GGTGTTGGATTTGACGTTGTGATGCACAGCGCGCCGCATGGGTGATCGGAACGCCAAACCCGCCGCACGCGTGCTTCGCACACCGGCGGGTCGCATCATGGTACGGTCAACCTGTGGGCGCCGGCCGCGCCTTCGCGGGCGGCCTGCACCCGGTCCGGCGATCTGAGCCTCCGTGCCGATCGTACCACCGCACGATTCCAGTCGGTCGAAACCGCACTACGGCGCGTTGAGCACCTGCCGGCAGGCGGGCGGCAGTCCCGTCATGGTGAGCGGCGGTTTCGGCTTGGCGGGTTCCTTGGGCGGCGGCGGATGCAGCACCGAGTCGCGGAACCACCAGTCGAGTTCCGAGCCACAGCCGTCACCGGGGGCCGTGGCCGGTTGCGGTTCGCAGGCGGTTTCGCCCGCCGGGCAGGCGATGCGGATGTGGAAGTGATAGTCGTGGCCCCAGTAGGGCCGCACCTTCCGCAGCCAGTCGCGATCGTGGCCCGCGGCGCGACACAGCGCCTTCTTGATCGCCGCATTGACGAAAATGCGCTCGACCTCCGGCGCCTGTGCCGCCGTCCTGATCACCGCGACATGGCCGCGGGTCCACACTCTGGGGTCGATGTCGAGCCGGTCGGCGGCGACCGTCATGGTGGCCGACATGTGCTCGCGTTCCTCGCGGCTGAGGGTGCGGTCCGGCATCGGCGTCAGCCAGATGTCGGCGTCGAGGCCGATCTGATGGCTGGCGTGGCCGGACCGCATCGGGCCGCCACGGGGCTGCGACATGTCGCCGACCAGCAGGCCGGGCCAGCCGCGTCGCGCCGCTTGAAAGGACACCCGCTGGAGCACCTCGATCAGCTTGGGGTGTCCCCAGTTGCGGTTGCGCGACAGCCGCATGACCTGCCAGGTCCTGCCGTTGATCGGCAGGGCCTGCGCGCCGGCCAGGCAGCCGTGCGAGTAGAAGCCGATGGCGTGGGTCGCCATCCGGGCCGGCGTGGCCTTGCGGCTGAACAGCTCCTTGGCGGGCGTCGACGGATTGTCGGGGTCGGCGAGCGCCGGCAGCGGCCTGGGATTGAGCGTGCCGCGGTCCTGCGCGAGGCTCGGCGCTGCGGTCAGCAGCAGAACCAGGAGCGGTCGAATCAACATCGAACGGGCCATGGCGTTCTTTTATCCGATCCGGACGCCATTTGGGAGTCGATCTGAAAAGCCCGTGCCGCCTCGGACGAGGACCGGTCTCGCGGCGCAAAACCGGTCTGCAGCCGCGGCCAATCGTAGCGTGATCACGCGGCGGACCTACACATCCACTTTGAGCGCGGCGATGAACGCCTCCTGCGGGATGTCGACCTTGCCGAACTGGCGCATGCGCTTCTTGCCCTCTTTCTGCTTTTCGAGCAGCTTGCGCTTGCGGGTGACGTCGCCGCCGTAGCATTTCGCGGTGACGTCCTTGCGGAACGCCCGCACGGTCTCGCGGGCGATGATCTTGCCGCCGATCGCCGCCTGGATCGGGATCTGGAACATGTGCGGCGGGATCAGCTCCTTGAGCTTTTCCACCATGGCGCGGCCGCGTCCTTCCGCCCGGGTGCGGTGGACCAGCATGGAAAGTGCGTCGACCGGCTCGGCGTTCACCAGGATCTGCATCTTGACCAGTTCGGCCGGCTTGTAGTCGGTCAGGTGGTAGTCGAACGACGCATAACCCTTCGACACCGATTTGAGCCGGTCGTAGAAGTCGAACACCACCTCGTTGAGCGGCAGCCCGTACTTCACCATCGCGCGGTTGCCGACGTAGGTGAGCTCGCTCTGGATTCCGCGCCGGTCCTGGCAGAGTTTGAGGACCGAACCGAGATACTCGTCCGGCGTCAGGATGGTGGCGCCGATCCACGGCTCCTCGATCTCCTCGATCTGCATCGGATCGGGCATGTCGACCGGGTTGTGGATCTCGATCTGCTTGTCCCCGATCAGGGTCATCTTGTAGATGACCGAGGGGGCGGTCGCGATCAGGTCGAGGTTGAATTCGCGTTCGAGCCGCTCCTGGATGATCTCCAGGTGCAACAGGCCGAGGAAGCCGCAACGGAAGCCGAAGCCGAGCGCCGCCGAGGTCTCCATTTCGTAGGAAAAGCTCGCGTCGTTGAGCCGCAGTTTGCCCATCGCGGCGCGCAGGTCCTCGAACTGGGCGGCATCGACCGGGAACAGGCCGCAGAACACCACCGGAACCGCCGGCCGGAAGCCGGGCAGCGCCTCGGTCACCGGTTTGCGGTCGTCGGTGATGGTGTCGCCGACGCGCGTATCGGCCACCTCCTTGATCGAGGCGGTCAGGAATCCGATCTCGCCCGGGCCGAGTTCGTCGACCGGCGTGAGCTTGGGGGTGAACACGCCGACACGATCCACCTCGTAGGCGGCACCGGTGCCCATCATGCGGATGCGCTGGCCCTTCTTGAGGACGCCGTCGACGATCCGCACCAGCACGACCACGCCCAGATAGCTGTCGTACCAGCTGTCGACCAGCAGGGCCTTGAGGGTCGCGGTGCGGTCGCCTTTGGGGGCGGGCAGGCGCTCGACAATCGCCTCCAGCACGTCCGGAATCCCGATGCCGGTCTTGGCCGAGATCATCAGCGCGTTCGAGGCGTCGAGGCCGATCACGTCCTCGATCTGCTGCTTCACCTTGTCGGGCTCGGCTGCCGGCAGATCGATCTTGTTGAGGACCGGGACGATCTCGTGGCCGTTGTCGATCGCCTGGTAGACGTTGGCGAGCGTTTGGGCCTCGACCCCCTGACTGGCGTCGACCACCAACAGCGAACCTTCGCAGGCGGCGAGCGAGCGGTTGACCTCGTAGGCGAAGTCGACGTGGCCGGGCGTGTCGATCAGGTTGAGGACATAGTCCTGGCCGTTGTTCGCCCGATAGGTGAGGCGGACCGTCTGGGCCTTGATGGTAATGCCGCGCTCGCGCTCGATGTCCATGGAATCGAGCACCTGCTCGACCATCTCGCGGTCGGTCAGGCCGCCGGTGAGCTGGATCAGCCGGTCGGCGAGGGTCGACTTGCCGTGGTCGATGTGCGCAACGATCGAAAAGTTGCGGATATGGTCGATGGGAACGGTGGTCATGGGCGGCGAGATAACACCCGCCCGCAGGGGCGGCAAGGTAGCCGCTGGTCACGCGGTCGACGTTCGGCGGGCCGGTGCG
>JAVBUK010000112.1:0-4723 GCA_031555345.1 Xanthobacteraceae bacterium
GGCCCGGCCGGCCGCGCCTCGGGTCGAAAGCGCGTTCGCGGCAGCGGCGTGCGAGATCCCGGGGGTGTTTCGCGAGCTGGCCGAACAGGGCCTCTCGCAGGCCCGGGCCGGCTATGATCGGATGATGGCGGCTGCCGAAGACGCGACCTCGATCATGGAAGGCGCCTATACCAGCGCCACCAAGGGGGCGGCGGATTGCGGCCTGAAGCTGATCGAGGCCGCTCGCACCAACGCGAATACGGCGTTCGACCATGCGGCCGACCTGCTCGGCGCCAGGTCGCTGTCGGAGGTGATCGAACTGTCGACCGCCCACGCCCGGCGGCAGCTCGCCGCCGCCGCGGCACAGTCGCGGGAGCTCGCCGGGTTGGCGCAGAAGATGGCGCTCGAAGCCGCCGCGCCGATCAAAGACAGCCTGAGCCGGGCGGCCGGGAAGGCCGCCTGACCGGCCCACGACCCGCGCCGCCCTGCGGCCGGGTTTCTTGCCGTCGCGAAACCGGGACGGCGTGCGGCATTCGGCAGTCGATTGCCCGGTCGAGCGCCGTTGCTGCCCTTGCAAAACGGGGGGCTTGCTCATAGGGTCCGCCCGCCGCAACCCGTGCAGCTGTAGCTCAGTTGGTTAGAGCGCCTGACTGTGGATCAGGAGGTCGGTGGTTCGAGTCCACCCAGCTGTACCACTTTCCCGAGCGTCATTTAAATAGTTGATGTAATTTGTATTTTTCTCGATCCGGGCTCGGCGGCCGGAAGGGAAGTTCGACAGCGCGGTCCTTTGAAGGCGTAGTGGGGGCCATGTCGACTACCTACGCTTCAATCCGGTCAGGCACAGCCAACGTAGCCGGGATTGAGCGCAGCGAAATCCAGGACAGGCGCATGGTCCGGGACCGGCGGAGTTTGGTCGCGCGCGGCACGAATCCGCGCCGGGCGAACACGGCGGCCGATCCCGGGTTTCGCCTGCGGCTCAACCCGGGCTACGCCGGCCGCGCCGGCCGTCACCCCGCCAGCGCCGGCAGCAGGAACGCGCCCAGCACCAGGGCGGTCGCCTCGTCGTCGGGGCGATACCAGCCGGCCTGGTGCAACAGGTTCATGGTGCCGACCACCCGGCCGTCGAACCGCAGCGGGACGTTGAGAACGGCGGCCAGCCCGAGCCCGGCGATGGTGGCGTGGTCGTCGAACGCCGCCCGGATGCCGTCGGCGTCGTTGGCCAGGAACACGCGCGCGTCGCGCAGCACGTGGTCCGCCCAGGCGGTCGCGCGCTTGGTCTTGCGGCCGCCGGCCGGATAGACCGACGGCAGGCTGGAATGGACGCGTTCGACCTCGTTGTTGGCGGCGTCGTAGCGCATCACCGTGAACAGCCGATGGCCGATCGCGCGGGCGGCGGCCTGTTCCACCGCCTCGCAAACAGGTCGTGGCTGACCAGGTTCGCACAGCGCGGCGGCGAGCGCGGCGAGGTCGTCGCCGGTGAGCGGCCGCCGCGCGTCGACGTCGCTCGTCGTCATCACGCGACCGTCGGCTTGCCCATCCGGTACGGCTTGAGCAGGGTGTAGATCGCCGCGTTGACCGGGACCGGTACCCCGAGCTCGCGCCCGAGCGCCACCACGTGGCCGGTCAGCCAGTCGAGCTCCAGCCGGTTGCCGCGGTCGAGGTCGATCGACATCGAGGCGCGGAAGCCGGGCGGGTTCTTGTCGGTTGCGGCGAGGCGGTCCTCCGCATAGCCGTCGGGCACCACGATGCCCTTGGCCCTGGCCACCGCCATCACCTCCTTCATCGCCGCCAGGTACATGGCGCGCGCGTCCGGATCGGTGCGCCAGCCGCCGATCGGCAGGCGGGTCGCGGTGGTCATTCCGGCCAGCCCGACCAGGAAGGTGAACTTCTTCCACAGCTCGACCTCGATATCCGGAACGAGGGTGATGTCGACGCCGGCGGCCTTGGCGGTGTCCACGAAGGCCGCGAGCGCGGGATCGGGTTTGTTGCCCTCGCGCCCGCAGCGCAGGATCGCGAACGGGCTGGTGTGCGAGATCTCGCCCGGCGCCGAAATCGTGCTGGCGATCTGGGCGCTGCAGCCGATCACGGTGTCGCCGAGAATCGGTCGCAGGCGGTCGATGGTGTCGACGCCGTTCTGCAGCGTCAGCACCCGGGTGTTCGGCCCGACCAGCGGCCGGGTCTGTTCGCCGGCGATCTCGGTGTCCCACAGCTTGACCGCGAACAACACGATGTCGACCGGCCCCACCGCTTTGGGGTCGTCGGTGGCGTTGATTTTCGGCAGATGCAGGTCGCCTGCCGTGCTCTTGAGGATCAGACCGTTGTGGCGCAGGGCCGCCAAATGGGCGCCGCGCGCAAGGAACGCGACCTCGTGCCCCGCCGCTGCCAGCCGCCCGCCGAAATAGGCGCCGACGGCCCCCGCCGCCATCACACCAATGCGCATGTTTGCCATCCTCGATGATCGCGCGTGGTGCGCGAAAGCCGGCATCATAGAGCGGCAGAAACTGCGGTCCAGCACGAGGTGCCGACCGTGCGGCTGCGGGCTGCGTGGGGCGGTCCGGCGTGGGGATCGCCGGAGTCCGTGGGGCAGAAAAAGGTGTTCAGGTCATGTCTCGCCGGTCACGTGGTCCGGCCGGCGGAGGCTCAGACCGGCCCGCGAATCCCCACCGCCTCGTCCCGGCTCTCGAACCAGGGCTTGAGGTCGAGCAGCGGCGTGCCGTCGAGGCAGTCGAGTCCCACCACGGTCAGGCGGGGGCCCTCGACCTTGCGCAGTTCGACCACGCTGGCAGCGATCGGGTTGGGCCGGACCGGCGAGCGCAACGCAAAAGTGCCGTGCAGGGTGCCGCGGCCGTGCCGCGGTGCCTGGATGATCAGGTCACGCCGCGCCTGGTCCATCCAGTAGAGCACCTGGAGCAGGCTGAAACCCTCCACCTGAAGGAGGCCGGCCTGGTAGCGCGGGTCGACCTCGATGGTGCAGACGCTGCCGGCAGCCCGGGCCTCGATCGCGCTTTTCGGGCACTGCTCGCGCCGCGTCCATGGTGTGCGGATCCGGCCGATGAAATAAAGGCAGGCGTCGAAGCCCGCCGGCAGCTCGATCGCGACCTCGCCCTGGCGGATGCCGTAACCGTCGTCCATCGTGGCGTCTCCTGTGCATGATCCCGACAAGGGGGGCCGGTCGTCGGACCGGATCATTTTTTCAATTAGTTGACGCAACCGGCCGTCCCGTCGGTGTCCCGCAAGTGTGCCGACCCCGACTCCTGGATATCCCAGCCAGTGCGGAAATGGGCGGAAAACGTCGAACCCTGCAATTAGACCTTGCGTGGGCTCCTTTCAACGCATAAAGATATCTTTATATCAACAGACGGGCTGTGGTTGCCCGCGATCGGGAGCGGTCTCGTCCATGTGTCTGGCGCTTGTCGGCTTCGGCGACCTCACGGCAGCCTTGAAGGCGGCCGGGGAGGAAACGCGGTTGCGTATCCTGACCCTGCTGGCCGAGACCGAGCTGACCGTGTCGGATCTGACCGACATTCTGCGGCAATCGCAGCCGCGCATTTCCCGGCACTTGCGGCTGCTGGGGGAGGCGCATCTGGTGGAACGTTACCGGGAGGGCGCATGGGCGTTCTTCCGGCTGGCCGAGCACGGCGCGGCGGCCGACGTGGTGCGCGCCCTGATCGGGCGGCTCGACCTTGCCGATCCGGTGATCGCCCGCGACCGCGAACGCCTCGCCGAGGTGCGGGCCGGCCGTGCCGCCGCCGCCCAGGACTATTTCGCCAAGCATGCTGCCGAGTGGGATCGCATCCGCCGCCTGCATGTCGCCGACGCCGCGGTCGAGCAGGCGGTCGCGGCCGCGCTGGCCGACGCCCCGTTTCGGTCGCTCCTCGACCTCGGCACCGGAACCGGCCGCATGCTGGAGATGTTCGGCCGGTCGCTCGAGCGCGGTCTCGGCATTGATCTGTCGCACGAAATGCTGGCGCTGGCGCGGGCGCGGCTCGACCGCGCCGACCTCAGGCATTGCAGCGTGCGCCAGGGCGACATCTACGATCTGAACCTGCCGCGTGACGCTTTCGACCTGGTGATCGTTCATCAGGTGCTGCACTTCCTCGACGACGGCGCCCGCGCCGTGCGCGAGGCCGCGCGGGTGCTGCGGCCGCAGGGGCGGCTTCTGGTGGTCGACTTCGCCCCGCACGACCTCGAGTTCCTGCGCGAGGAGCACGCCCATCGCCGCCTCGGTTTCGCGGCCGAGGCGGTCGCCCAATGGATGGAACAGGCCGGCCTCGAAGTGGTGTCGCACCGGACATTGTCGCCGGAGGCCGGTTCGGAAGGAAAGATCGCAGTATCGCTCTGGCTGGCGCGTGATCCCCGGATCCTGCTGGCCGGTTCGCACAGAGAGGTGGCGTGATGACAGTGTCCCGCGCGAGTCGCTTCGTCGGGGGGGAGCGGGGGATCCGGGTTTCGTTCGAGTTTTTCCCGCCCAGGACCGGGGAGATGGAACAGACGCTGTGGCAGGCGATCGGCCGGCTGGCGCCGCTCGGACCCGCCTTCGTGTCGGTCACCTACGGCGCCGGCGGTTCGACCCGCGAGCGCACCCACGCCACGGTCAGGCGCATCCTGGCGGAGACCGACCTGCTGCCGGCGGCGCACCTGACCTGCGTCGATGCGACCCGTGCCGAGGTCGACGCGGTGATCGAGAGCTACGTCACCGCCGGCGTGCGCCCCATCGGGGCGCTGCGCGGCGCTCCGTCGGCCG
>JAVBUK010000055.1:0-4482 GCA_031555345.1 Xanthobacteraceae bacterium
CGGCAGGCCCTCAAGCAGCAGCATCCAGTGCCAGCCTCGCCAGCCGCCGACGCCGTCGAACGCCGTCATGATCCAGCCCGAGATCGGACCGCCGAGAATTCCCGAGACGATGGTCGCCATCATGAAGAAGGCGACACCCTCGGCCCGGCGTTTTGCAGGGAGCCACAAGCCCAGATAATAGATCACGCCGGGAAACAATCCCGCTTCGACGACGCCGAGCAGAAACCGCACGATGTAGAACTGGGCCGGTGTAGTGACGAAGGCCGTTGCCGAGGCTGCCAGCCCCCACAGGACCAACATGCCACAGAGCGTCTTGCGGGTTCCGATCCGTTCCAGGAGGAGGTTGCAGGGGATCTCGAAAGCGCAGTAGCCGATGAAGAAAATGCCGGCACCGAAACCGTAGACCGCGGCGCTGAAGCCGAGGTCGGTGTTCATCTGCAACTGCGCGAACGCGATATTGGTGCGGTCGAGATAGGCCAGGAAATAGGCGATCACGACCAGTGGCAGAATTCGCCACATCACCCTCGTGAACAGCTTGTCGTCGTCGAACTCTGCAGCACCCACCGGGGCGGGCGCTTCGATAGCGCCGATGTCAGCCATTTTCTCCTCCACCCAGTTTCGATTCGAACTGCGCTTGAGCGACCTGGACGATCTGTCGGGCGCGAAATGCTGCTCCGGGATGGCGCGTACGTCGCGCAACCCGCCGGGGGATGAAGAACGATATGGTGTCTACGCCCTTGCCTCGATCCTCTTCCTCTCGACGACGTCACACGGTGACCTGCAGTGCCGGCTGTTCCGTGCCGAGAAACTCGGCTACGACGCGATTAAAAATGTCGGGTTGCTCGAGAGCACAGATGTGTCCCGCTCCGGAAATTTCCACAAACTGTGAGCCCGGAAGCTCGGTGTGCATCTGCCGCATCGGAGCGGAAGTGCCGTCCTTCTCGGCGGCAAGAAACAAAACTGGGCGTGTGACCGTAGGTACAGAGCCGCGGAAATCGTGATCTGCGAGTGCTGCAGCGCAGCCGACGAAGCCGTTCACCGGTGTCGTCAGAATCATCTGGCGGATCTTCGCCAGGAATGCCGGACGCGCGACGACCGTCTCGGCCGGGAACCAACGCGCGATCGTGGAATCGGCGAGTCCAACCATGCCCTGCGTCTGCGCGACGGCTATCCGCTCGTCCCAGGCTCGGGCCGCGTCAGGGCTCGATCCGCAGGTCGAATCGCAGATGACGGCTCGGTCGACTCGCTCGGGACGGGACTGCACCAGCCCCATTGCGGTCGAGCCCCCCATCGATAGGCCGCAGACATGCGCACGCTCGATGGCCAGTATGTCCATCAGTGCCAGCAGATCCGCGATCAGGGTGGCGAAGCCGTAGCGCCCGGTCGGAGCCTCGCTCGTTCCGTGCCCGCGCTGGTCGTAGCGCAGCACGCGGTAGCGATCGCGAAAAAACGCCGCCTGCTCGTCCCACATGGTGAGGTCGGTGGCGAGCGAGTTGCTGAACACGAGCCACGGTGCGCCGTCCGCCCCGTCTATCTCGTAGTGAATGTCGATGCCGTTTGCCTTGATTCGCATGGATTAGTCCCGGCTACGTCCGTGCTGAAGTCGTCTCCAATCATGCGTCATCGTCAGGGCAGGTTGCCCAACCGCGGAAAGATCGGCCAGATTGCCCTCATGTAGGCTGCCTTGTTGCGACCTCAGATCGATCGGTTTACGCCGCCATCGACGACGATCGACTGACCTGTGAGATATCCTGCCTGTGTGGAACACAGATACGAACAAAGGTCGCCGACCTCCTTCGGCTGGCCCATTCGGCGAACCGGTATCGTGTCGCCGAAGCGGCGGAACTGTTCGTCCACGCTGATTCCTTGGGTCTTTGCCCGCGCGGAGTGAATCTGGACAAGCCGCTCCGTCATGATCGGTCCGGGCGCGATGTTGTTCACCGTGATCCCGAAAGGCGCGAGGTCGGAAGCGATCGTCTTCGCCATCACGGTCACGCCGGCGCGCACCGAATCCGAAACAACCAGGTCGGTCATCGGCTCCATGACACCATAGCCGGTAAGATTGACGATGCGGCCGCGGCCAGACGCCTTGAGGGCCGGCAATGCCTCGCGAATGAGCCGCACCGCGCTCATGAGCGTGAGTTGATAGGCGATATCCCAGTCCCCGTCGGAAGCGGTTTCGAATGGTCCGGTGGGTGGCCCACCGGCATTCGTTACGAGGATATCGAGGCCGCCAAGGGCGGCGATCGCGGTCGCCACGACGCGCGCGACGTCCGTCGCAAGCGAAACGTCCGCGGCGCAATAGCCGGCCGCCTTGATGTCTGCTGCGGTCCGTTCGAGTTCGCCAGCGTTGCGGGCGCAAAGAAAAACAGACGCGCCCTCTCCAGCCAACGACGCCGCGCAGGCCCTGCCGAGTCCCTTGCTCGCTCCGGCGACGAGCGCCTTGCAACCTTTCAGATCCAGATCCATTCGTCACCTTCTCAGCGCTGCCAAGATCGGCGCTTCACCGGCAGCGGTTGCCGCCAAAGTTGATACTGCCGATTGCACATCCGAAGCATTGTGGTGGCGAGCGCAATCTCAGCGCTCGAATTGGAGCGTCCACACCAAGGCAAGCCGAACCAAAACTGAACGTTGGCATGGCTGAAGACCGTCCTGCGCCAGACACCAGGGTGAGTGCCCGTGCGAAAAACTCCTGTCCACAGGCTTGACGGTCCCATATAAAAGAATTCCAATCAACAAAAAAGAATCCCGGTTATCGGAATACGACGCGTTGACATCCGCCGAACGACGGAAGGAAAAAATGGATCGTGCCCCCTTTGGCGAGGCTCGCCAGACACCGCCGCTGCAACACGGGTCGCCGCATGATCTCCCGCGGCGTCCTTGATGAGGAACGAGAAACTCGCTGTGGATCGCCGATGACGACTGTCCACGCGACGCATGCGCCAATGGAGAGAGGGAGTCTTCCGATGACCGGATCGAAGACGTTGGTTTCGAACCAGGCGGCGGCCGACGCCGACGTGCGGTGTGTCTCGCCCGGGCTTGTCGCGCTCGACGGCGCGGGGATGCCGCATCTCATCGGTGGGCGTTGCCGCGCCTGCGGAGCGCTCAGCTTTCCGGGCGCGGCCGTCTGTGCGGCCTGCCTGTCGAAGGAAGTCGAAACGGTGCATCTGGCATCCGACGGGACGCTGTACTCGTACTCGGTCGTGCATCAGGCGCCGCGGGAATGGCGCGTTCCGTACGCGCTCGGCTACGTCGACCTGACCGACGGCGTGCGCGTGCTGGCGCACATCGACGTTGCCGCGAGTGACATATCGATCGGCATGCGGTTGCGCCTTGCGGTCGGCGTGGTCGGCGCGGATCCCATGGGCGCCCCGCTGTTTAGCTACACGTTCACGGCAGTTTGAGGCACAGGAACATGCGCGACGTTCATGTCATCGGAACGGGGCTGATCCCGTTCGGAAAGTACCCGGAAATGACGCTGACCGACATCGGTTGGCCGGTGGCGAGGGAGGCAATCCTGGAATCAGGCGTGAAGCCTCAGTCGATCGCTGCAGTGTATTGCGGCACTTCGCACGGCGGCATGCTGGCCGGTCAGCGGATCATGAAGACGCTCGGCTTGACCGGCATGTCGATCGTCAATGTCGAAAACGCCTGCTCTTCGAGTTCGTCGGCGTTGGCTGAAGCCTGGATCGCCGTCGCGAGCGGGCGTCACGACTCCGCGCTGGTCATCGGCGTCGAAAAGCTGACCAAGTTCGGCGGCGGCACGCTGCCGCTCGAGCGGGAGGATTGGGAGGTCAACCAGGGCCTGGTGATGCCGGCGCTCTACGCGATGCGGGCGCGGCGGTACATGCACGAGTACGGATTGACCGCAAGACAGCTCGCCGAAGTGTCGGTCAAGGCCCATGCGCACGGCGCGCTCAACCCCAATGCACAGATCAGGAAGCGCGTCACCGTGGAGGAAGTGATGGCCGCCCGTCCGGTGGCCGACCCGTTCACGCTCTGGCACTGCTGCCCGACCGGCGACGGCGCGGCGGCTGTCCTCATCGCCAGCGCCGACGTCGCGCGCCGGCAGAAGACCGATACGGTGCGCATCACCGCGTCGGAAGTCACGTCGGGGCTCTACACCCACGGCTTCCGCGACAGGACTTGGGCGGAGTTGACCGCGCGCGGTGCGCGGGAGGCCGACGAGATGGCGGGGGTCGGTCCCGAGGACATCGGCGTCGCCGAGATTCACGACGCGTTCACGATCGCCGAACTGATGTATTACGAGGCGTTTGGCTTTAGTGAGCGCGGCCATGCCTACGATCTCCTGGCGAGTGGCGCGACGTCGCTCGGCGGCGGCATCTGCGTCAACCCATCCGGCGGGCTTCTGTCGCGCGGTCATCCGGTCGGCGCGACCGGGGCGGCGCAGGCCGTGGAGATCGTGCGGCAACTCGAGGGCCGCGCCGGTTCGCACCAGGTGGCGGGCGCCAGGGTCGGCCT
>JAVBUK010000111.1:0-3891 GCA_031555345.1 Xanthobacteraceae bacterium
TAGCGTAGCGTCGGGGGTGTTTTGTGTTGCGTGTTGGACTGGGGAAGACCGCGGCCGGCGGGGCGGCGCGGATCGACGGGAGAATTCTGCGGTCGCGTGGGTCCGGTGTCCGGGCGACAGGGTCGGTTGTTCTGCTGGTGGGCGCGCTGTTGTCCGGCTGCGTCACCAGCTCCGAGACCACCCCCGATGGCAGGGCGCCGCGCACGGCCGCTGCGCCGGCGCCCAGGGCGCCGGCATTCAAGCCGGGGATGCGGGCGGTTCGCGTGCTCCGAGGTCACGGCGACGGGCATGCCGATGCCACGGCAACCGTCAAGCCGACCGGAACGTCCGCCATTCCGGTGCCGGACGAGGCGCTGCTCAAGCGCCAGCCGCCGCCCGATTGCGAGATGCGGACGCAGCCGGCCGGCGTCGGTCCGACCGAGGTGAAGCTCGCCGTCTATGACTACGAGCGTCAGTGTTACCGGCAGGTCGAGACCGTCGTGCGCGGCCGGCTCGACGCCCTGCAGGACGCCGTCGACGAGACCCTCAAGGCGCTCGAGCGCGCGCGAACGGTCTCCCGGGGGCACCGGAACTGAGCGTGGCGACCGAGATCCGCGCCGGTCCGGGGCGGCTGCCGAACGTCTCCACGTTCACGGCGTTGCGCGCCCTTCATCCGCGGGTTTCGGCGGGCGAGACGTTGCGTTCGACGGCAGCGATCGGCGTTCAGCGCGGCTTGAAGTGGCCGCTGATGCCGTTCAGCCGCCCCAGCGACCCCATGGTTTCCGATGCCGTCGATCCGGGCGACGGCGGGTCGTTGCATCGTGCGGCACCGCTCGGCGTGATCCGTCCGGATTTGTTGTCCAGCTCGAAACGCTCGCAGCGGCCCAGGTCGTCGGGCGCGAGCTGAATGATGCCGGAATACCGGTCGGCCGGCACCGAGACGGGGCGGGAGAGGTGATGGGGTGTGACCACCCACCAGACGGAGAGCAGGGCGGACAGCACCACGACGGTGATCGCGATGCGGGGCCCAGTTTGGCCCGTGCGCGGCTTGGTGCGTCGTCTTGTGCTCGTTCCCATCAGACCCGTTTCCTCGGCACGTCCAAGGAAACTCTTGTCTTCAAATCGCTAACAGGTGGTTTCTTCGGCGTGCGCGAGCGTGCCGGGCGACCGAAAGCGACTTTTCATCAATTGGCGGCCCGATTCGATGCGGGCGAGGGGAGGACGCCGGACCCTGATTCAGCACGGAGTGCGGCGGCGCCGGAATGCCCCCGTGCTCCCGCCAGCTTGTCAGCCGCTTGCCGCCTCTTCGTCGGTCGGTTTGGTGTTTGGTAGCGGGGTGGCATCTTCCGGTCGGCGGTGAGTTTGCCTAAAGCTCGTCTATGAGCGAATCGGCCTTCCATCCCGAGGACAAGGCGCGGTCGTTGATCGACCGGCGGCTTGCCGCCGCCGGCTGGTTGGTCCAATCCAAGGCGGATATGAACCTTGGTGCCGGGCTGGGGGTGGCAGTCCGCGAGTTTCAGACCGCGTCGGGGCCGGTGGATTACGGGGTTTTCGTCGGCCGACGACTGTGCGGCGTGATCGAAGCCAAGCCCGAAGGCACGACACTGTCGGGGTTTTCCGAACAGGCGGCCCGCTACATCGCCGGCATGCCGAAGCACCTCGTCCGTGAGGATGGCCAGGTCCGGTTCGAATACGTGGCCTCGGCAACCGAGACCTTGTTTCGGGACCATGCTGACCCCGATCCCACCTCCCGTCGCGTCTTCTCCTTCCATCGCCCTGAGACGCTGGAACGCTGGCTGAAGCAACCGACCACGGTGCGCGGCCAGCTTCGATCCATGCCGTCTTTGGTGACCGATGGCTTGCGCGCCTGCCAGATCGATGCCGTTTCAGCATTGGAGCGCTCGATGGCGCAGAACCGGCTGCGGGCGCTGGTGCAGATGGCAACCGGTGCCGGCAAGACTTTTACGGCCTGCACCCTGAGCTATCGCCTGCTCGCCCACGCCGGGTTCAGGCGCATCCTGTTCCTGGCCGACCGCGCCAACTTGGTGCGTCAGACCCGCGACGAATATCTCGCCTATCGTCCGCCCGGCACCGGACGGTCGTTCTCCGAAATCTACAATGTTCAGAAACTTGGTCCGGCGGGCCTCGACAAGGATGCCCAGGTCGTCGTCGCCACCATCCAGCGGGTCTATTCCGTCCTGACCGGCAAGGAACTGGCGGAGGAAGACGAAGAGGTTTCCTCCTTCGAAACCTCGCAGGCCGAGACCGAACGCCTGGTCGCCTACAATCCGGCGATGGCGATCGAGACGTTCGATCTGGTCATCACCGACGAATGCCACCGCTCGATCTACGGCACCTGGCGTCAGGTTTTGGACTATTTCGACGCCTTCACGGTCGGGCTGACGGCGACACCCTCGCTGCACACGCTGGGCTTTTTCGCGAAGAACCTGGTCGCACAATATCCTTATGAGCGCTCGGTGGTCGACGGCGTCAATGTCGGCTTCGAGGTATTCCGGATCAGGACCGAGATCGGCGAGCGCGGTTCGACCGTGAACGCCGGCTACGACCTGCCGGTGCGCGACAAGCGCACCCGCGCCGAGCGCTACGAAACTCTGGATGCGGATTTCACCTACACACCGGACCAGATCGACCGCACCGTGCTGGTGCCAAACCAGATCAGGACCGTGCTGGAGACCTATCGCGACACCCTGTTCACCGAACTGTTTCCCGGCCGCACCGAGGTGCCCAAGACGCTGATCTTCGCCAAGGACGACCACCACGCCGAGGAGATCACGCTGTTGGTCCGCGAGGTGTTTGGCAAGGGCAACGATTTTGCCAAGAAGATCACCTACAAGACCGACGGCGCCGACCCCGAGGCGCTGATCCGCGCGTTCCGCAACGACTACAATCCGCGTATCGCCGTCACCGTCGACATGATCGCCACCGGCACCGACGTCAAGCCGCTGGAGGCGCTGATCTTCCTGCGGGACGTCCGGTCCGAACTCTATTTCGAACAGATGAAGGGGCGCGGCGCCCGCACCATCTCGCCGGACAAGCTGCGCGAGGTCACGCCCGACGCCGAGGCCAAGACCCGCTTCGTGCTGATCGATGCCGTCGGCGTGTCGGAAAGCCTGAAGACAGTGTCGCAGCCGCTGGAGCGCAACCGCGCCGTCTCGTTCGACAAACTGATCGACGACATCGCCGCTGGCCAGCGCGACGACGATGCCTTCGCCACGTTGGCGGCCCGGATCGCCGCGCTCGACCGGCGCATCGGCGATAAGGACCGCGCCGCCATCGTCAAGGCCTCCGGCGGGGTCGATCTCGCCGGCCTCGCCTCGCGGCTGCTCGATGCCATCGATCCAGACGCGCTGGCCAAGTTGGCGCCACCAGATGCACCGGCGACCGAACAAGCCAAGGTCCGCTCGGCGGCCAAGGACCAGGCCGCGATCATCTTCGACGATCCGGCGCTGCGGCGGCTGTTGAAGGAGGTCAAGGCGGCGGCCGACATCCGGATCGACACGGTCTCGACCGACGCAGTGGTCTCCTCGGGCTGGGACGAGAAGAAGGCCAGCGACACAGTCGCGCGCTTCCAGCGCTTCCTGGAGGAACGCCGTGACGAACTCGCCGCGCTGCAAATCCTCTACCGCCTGCCCTACGCCCAGAGTCGGCTGACTTATGAGGCGGTCGACGCTCTGAAGGAGGCGTTGAAACGCCCGCCCTGGCTGTTGGAGCCCATCGACATCTGGCGAGCTTACAAGCGGCTTTCCGCCGATAAGGTGCGCGGCAATCCCGCCGGCACCCTGGCTGACATCGTCATGCTGGTGCGCTACGCCATTGGCCAAGTCGAGTCGCTGGAGCCGCTGCCCTCGGTCATCGCCGGACGGTTCAAACTGTGGCTGGGCCGCGAGGAAA
>JAVBUK010000109.1:0-6906 GCA_031555345.1 Xanthobacteraceae bacterium
TACATGACACTGGAAACCATCGCTCCATTGAGCGATGATCCCTCCGTCAGCCTGCCGGCAATCGCCAGCTGACCAGCCCGGCCCGGCCCGGAAATCGCGGGGCCCCACCGCCAGTTACACCACGCCAGGGGACACGATCCCTCGGGCAATCCGGCCCGGTCGTTCGGGTTCGTTTTGTCAAACCACCACCATAACGCGATTCATTCTTGTTTTACCCGAAAAACGAAATGTTACGCTTGGCCTCCACGCCGCCCGCAAGCCTGGCCGCAAGAATGTGGCCCGGCTGCGCCGTCTCCGCGCCAGCCAATAGACGAACGAAGAGGCGAACGGTGGCGGCTCGGGCGCTAGTGTGGTTTC
The DNA here is from genome assembly GCA_031555345.1 of Xanthobacteraceae bacterium. GTDB lineage: Bacteria > Pseudomonadota > Alphaproteobacteria > Rhizobiales > Xanthobacteraceae > Astrobacterium. Next base: position 358 of record JAVBUK010000109.1, read on the forward strand.
GGATTTGAGGTTCCGATGACGAGCGCGCCGCAGGAGTGGTCGGAACGTCAAATCCACCACACAAGGGGCCTTGCCGATCATAATGCCGCAATGACTTGCGCCCAGACCGCCAGCATGCCGAGAAACAACGAGACCGACGCCAAGGCTGCGGCTTCTTCTACGACAGCGCGAAACATGACTCACCCCCAGTGTCCCGGTTACGACGTTCGTGCCCGTTTGCGGCCCGTTCGGTACGAACGCCGGAACCGACAGGACACCAGTAACGCTATGATGCCAGTGTTGTTTTTGATCTGACGTTGCGACGAAGAGGTCGCCGCAAGAGCGGTCGGAACGTCAAACCCATCACACCAACGGAACAAAACAAGCACAATGTACCTTATTTGTTCTCGTTGTCAACAACAGCCTCGCCGCTGAACAGGGAGATCGGGTGAAGGCCGTTTTCGGCAACGACCGAGCTCGACAGGGCCTGCAACCGGAATTTTGCATCTTCAGTTGGATGCAATCGGGAAGAAAACAATCCGAAATGCCCCTCACCCGATTGTCCCGGGCCCGGTGAACCCACGGCGCCGATATCGCTGCGTCGATATGCCGGCTGTTTTCCGCAAGTCCTTTGACCGAACCAATCATTTCCCGGAGCCGACACCCGGTTCTTGCGTGGGCGGCCCCTCCGGCGCATGGGGAGTGAAAGTCAAATGGCAACAAACATCATTGCGCTGGTCAGCGGTGCCAATCGCGGCATCGGGCTGGCGATTGCCTCCGGGCTTGCCCGCAAGGGCATCCAGGTCCTGTTGGGATGCCGCGATTTGGGGCTCGGCGAAGCCGCCTGCGCCGCATTGCGCGCCGAAAACCTGGCGATGCGGCCGGTGCAACTGGATATCACCGACGGCGCCAGCGTCACCGCCCTCGCTGCCCTGATCAAGCGGGACTACGGCCGGCTCGATGTCCTGGTCAACAACGCCGGCATCGCACTGGACTACGATCCGTTGCCGCCGGTCGAGCGGATGCAACGGACGCTGGCGGTCAACGTCGTCGGCACGCTGCGGCTGACCGAAGCGATGGTGCCGCTGCTGGGGCGCTCCGACCGGGCACGGATCGTCAACGTGTCGTCCGAACTGGGCTCGTTCGGGCTGCGGGCCGACCCGAACTGGGCCTATGCCGACACCAAGATGCCGACCTATCAGGCATCCAAGGCGGCGGTCAACGCGCTGACCGTCAGTTACGCCGACCAGCTGAAGGACAAGGGCATCAAGGTCAATGCCATCTGCCCGGGTTACACGGCGACCGATGCGACGCGCTTCGCTGGCACACGGACGCCGGATCAGGCGGCGGTGGTCGCGATCGCGTTCGCGCTGCTGGACGACGACGGCCCCACCGGCGCCTTCGCCAATGAGGCCGGAATGCTGCCCTGGTAGGCGAACAGGCTCAGGCACCGCCGGCCCGCGGCCCATAGGCGTACCAATCGATGCGGCGGGTCAGGTACATCGCCAGGGCGATCAGTGCCAGCAGCATCAGGGCGCCGATCAGCAGGCCGTATTGTTCGGCCGCCATCAGGGCGTACAGCCCGGCATAGACGGCGGCCAGGATGCCCGCCAGCAGCAGTCCGCCCTGCCGCGTGTGCAGGATCGCGGCCGCATAGGCGCCGACGATGACCACCACCGCCGCCGCCGCCAGGAGGTAGGCGAAGCGAAAGCCGATCTGCTCGGCCAGCGCCAGCAGCAGCACGAAAAACGTCGTCTGGGCGGCCCCGACCAGCAGGTATTGCACTGGGTGGACACGAAGCTGTTTCAACACCTCGAACAGGAAAAAGGCCGCAAAGGTCGTGCCGATGAACAGCAGGCCGTATTTGGTCGCCCGGGTGACCCGCTGGTACAGATCGACCGGCTGAAACAGTTGAACGCCGAAGATCGAGGTCGCCAGGTCGGGTGGCGCCGATGACCCCCAATGCTGGCCATAGCCGCGGTTGAGTTCCAGCATGCGCCACTGGGCGTGGAAATCGCTTGGGCCGACCTGGCGCTCCCGCGGCAGCAGCGAGCCGACGAAACTGGGATCACCCCACGGCGCCGCGATGCGCACATCGGTGGTGCGCGCCAGCGGCACGACATTGATCGATTCGACCCCGGCGAGCGTCAGCGTCATGCTGATGTCGATCGCCCGGTCGGCCAGCGCGTCGAGATTGATCGGCAGCGCGATGGTCGACAGCCTCCCTTGACGGTCACCGTACCGCTCGGTGTTCAGGACGTGATAGGTGATGCGGACATCCGAGGACGCGAAGCGGGCCGCCTCGCCATTGACCTGGAGGTCGGCGACATCGCGCAGGCCGGTCAGGTCGCTGATCGGCAACCGCAGTTGGGCCTTCGACGCCTGCCAGGTCGCATTGCTGGATCGGCGGAATCGGGCGAGGTCCTGCGGCAGGAATTTGGCGCTGAGCTTGATGGTGCTGACATAGACCGGCACGCTGTAGATGCCGTAGGCCCGGGTTTCGACCGCCAGGGTCATGTCCATGGTCAGCGTATCGGGCAGGACGGTCTCGGTGCTGGACACCGGCTCCGGGTTCGCGTCCCGCCAGGTTGGGATGGTCAGCACCGGCCCGCCCACGACCTGCCGGCCGCCCCACCCCCGGGCGATCTTGGTCACCGTTGACTGCCGCAGCTCCTGACGCTCGGTCGACAGCCAGCCGATCTGAAACAGCGGCAGACCCAACAACAACGCGAGGATCGCCACCCCGATCACCTTGGCGGTGGCGCTGTGCAACCATTTGAACATGCCGTCCCCCGATGCGCCGGTTTTTCCGCATCCGGGACCATAGCGACCGGCCACACGGAAAGCCAACGAAGGATTGTCCGCATTGCGGCGGCACCGCGCGGGAGGACGCGACATCGGCGAAGATCCGGCTGGTGGCATGCGCGGGCACGGCAACCATGCCGGGTTGCCAGCCCCGGTGCCGGTTTCGAATGCACCCGCCACAATGTTGCAGGGCTTGCTGGCTGCCCTCCCCGCAACCGCCGATCCGCCGGCGCCGGGCAAGCCTGCTGCGGGACGGCGAACAACGTTCTGCCGAGCAACACGTCAGTTGCCCGCCCGACGCGCCGCGACGGCGTTCTGCGCCGGCCAGCCGGACTGAATGTCGGTCGACGTCCTCCGGGTCCGCTGTTTCCACCGAGGCGATTCGCCGATACGGTTTGCGAAGTCGTGCGATGGTGGCGCCGACACAGGAGGCGGCATGGTTCAGCTCGTCGACAGCGACATCAGGACCCGCGAAGTGCTGGCCTGGAAAGGCGTGCATGTCCTGCACTTCATGGGCTCGTCGTGCTCGCAAAAGTTGCGGGTGTTCCTGAACCTCAAGGGCATCGCGTGGCAGTCGCACCACATCGACCTGCTCGCCGACGAGAACTTGCGCCCGTGGTTTCTGGGCATCAATCCGCGCGGTTTGGTGCCGGTGTTGGTGCATGACGGCGCTGTCCATATCGAAAGCAACGACATCATCACGCACCTCGAGAAAACGTTTCCGGCGCCGAAACTCATTCCCGCCGGACACGAGAACGAAGTCGCGGCCCTGCTCCGGCACGAGGACGACCTGCATCTCGATCTGCGCACGCTGAGCTTCCGGTTCGTGTTCATGCCGTCCGGGCCGCCGAAATCGGTGGAGGCGTTGGAAAGCTACGCCGCCAACGGCTCCGGCACGGTGGGCGGACGGATCGACCATGACAAACAGGGTCAGATCGACTTCTGGAAACGTGTCGCCGAGGAGGGTTTCACCGATGAACGGGTGCGGGCCGCGGCGTGGAAATTCCGCACCGAGTTCGAGGCGATGGACCGGCACCTCGCGCAGCAGCCCTATCTCATCGGCGACGCCTTGAGCGTGCTCGACATCGCCTGGCTGATTTACGCCCACCGGTTATCGCTGGCGGGATATCCATTCGGCAGGCTTCATCCGCACGTGCTTGCCTGGAAGAACCGGCTTGCGTCGCGTCCGGAATTCGCCAAGGAAATCGGTCTGCTGCGTCATTCGACCGAGCAGCTGGACGCGCTCCGTGGCGCACCGGAGCGGAGCGGCGATTCACTTGAATCCGTCGCCGGATTTTGACCTGCGCATTCCGCAGAGCACGGCTGACCCTATGGCCGCGAGCGGTCAGCGGGGTGTTGCCGCTCACGACGCCTCGGTGATTGCCGCCGGCGGTTCGGCTGCCGACGACCGTCGGTCGTGTGCGCCAACGTGCCTGCGTTTTCCCCGGCTGGTTCTTTACCGGAGAATTCCAGTCTGGCGTCGCGTTGCCGGGGCATCCGCGACACCCTACCGGCATGCCGGCTCCGGACCTGGGTTCGAGCGCGCCGTCGCGATGTTGCCGCGTGCCGGCAAGGCCCCCTTTTCCCGTCGGCCGATGCGCGATACCAGAGCCACAACAGTTCCTCGAACCAGGACCCGACCGACATGACCAACGTGACGACAGGGGTCGGCGCCGCCCTCGTGCTGGCGATCGCGGCGTCCGCCGGACAGGCGCAGCAGTCCGTCCCCCTGCTCGGCCCCAAACCGGTGTTCGTTCCCGGCCTGTACGAAAGCGAAAGCCGCAACAGCCACTTCCAGAACCAGCCGGTCAAATCGACGGCCTGCGTCGACTCCGTCGACTTCGATCACTTTCGCGACGAAACCCTGCGGCAGTACCGCGCCTCCCCCGAGTTCAACAAGGCTTGCGTGCTCGGCGACACCAAGGATCTGCCCAACGGGTTCGCGTTCGCGATGGACTGCAAGGGCTCGAAGACCATCGTGACGTTCCGGTTTGCGAAAGACCTGGTGTCGCAGACCATCGAGAACCTGATCGCCCGGCGCCGGTCCGCATCGTCGTCGATCCTGACCTTGATGCGCCGCGTCGGCGACTGCCCGGGCCGGAAGCCCCCGGGCAAGGACGCCTGACCGGCCTCGCCGCCGCAGGAGCCAATCGTTTCGCAGGGCGAAACGATGGCGCAGGTCCGCACCGATCGATGGACCGGGCCGGCGATTTCGGCCACATTCGCCCGGCCGACCGCAGCCGCGGGCCGCAGCCAGGGATGAATCGTGGCGATCACCCCAGCGGTGCCGCGCACCAGATTGCTCGAGCAGATCGTCTCTCCGCTCAAGGATGCCGCCCACCGGGTCGAACAAAGCATTCTGACGATGAAAGCGCCGTAGCGCCGTCGGCCTGCACCGTTACCGCGACAGCCGACCGCGCCGCCGGGCCGCCCCTCAGGCGAGTTCGACCACCCGGCCGTCGCGCAAGGTGACGCGGCGGTCCATCCGGTCGGCGATGTCCATGTTGTGGGTGGCGATGATGGCCGCGAGTCCCGAAGCGCGCACCAGCTGGGTGAGCGCCGAAAACACGTGTTCGGACGTGCGCGGGTCGAGGTTGCCGGTCGGCTCGTCCGCCAGCAGGATGCGCGGGGCATTGGCGACCGCCCGCGCGATCGCCACCCGCTGCTGCTCGCCGCCGGACAGTTCCGCCGGCCGATGGCCGAGCCGTTCCTTCAGGCCGAGATAGCTCAACAGCTCGGACGCGCGCTGCCGCGCCTCGCGCTTGGCCAGGCCGCGGATCATCTGCGGCAACATCACGTTCTCGACCGCGGTGAATTCCGGCAGCAGATGGTGCGCCTGGTAGATGAACCCGACGTCGATCCGTCGCATCCGCGTGCGCTCGCCGTCGCTCATCGTCGATGTCGCGACCTGGTTGACGACGACCTCGCCGGCGTCCTGCCGTTCCAGCAGCCCGGCGATGTGCAGCAGCGTCGACTTGCCGGCGCCGGACGGCGCGATCAGCGCCACCGACTGCCCCGACCAGACCGCGAGGTCGGCGCCTTTGAGGATGTCGAGGGTGCTGTCGCCCTGGCGATAGAGCCGCTCGACCGCCTGGAGTTCGAGAAGGGGCGCTGCGCCGGTCATCGGGTCACTCGTATCGCAGAGCTTCGACCGGATCGAGCCGGGCGGCCCGCCAGGACGGATACAGCGTCGCCAACAGCGACAACGCCAGCGACATCGCCACCACCGCCGTCGTCTCGCGCACGTCCATGATCGCCGGCAGGTGCGACAGGAAGTACAGTTCGGGCGAGAACAGCTCCGTGCTGGTGAGCCAGGACAGGAACCGGCGGATCGATTCGATGTTGAAGCAGATCAGCGTGCCGGCCGCGAACCCCGTCAGCGTGCCGACCACGCCGATCGCCGCGCCGGTGATCAGGAAGACGCGCATGATCGCCCCTTGGGTCGCCCCCATCGTGCGCATGATGGCGATGTCCGGCCCCTTGTCCTTCACCAGCATGATCAGGCCGGACACGATGTTGAGCGATGCCACCAGCACGATCAGGGTCAGGATCAGGAACATGACGTTGCGTTCGACCTGCAGGGCGTTGAAGAACGTCGCGTTCCGCTGCCGCCAGTCGACCATGAAGATCGGCCGCTGCGCCGCCTCGGGAATGAGCTTGCGGAACGTGTCGACCCGATCGGGATCGTCGGTGTAGACCTCGATGGCGGTGACGTCGTTCGCCCGGTTGAAATAGGCCTGGGCCTCGGCCAACGGCATGAACACG
>JAVBUK010000059.1:0-6523 GCA_031555345.1 Xanthobacteraceae bacterium
CAGTCGCCCGCAACAAGCGGGCGACGCCAATGGGAGGAAACGGATGGAACACATCGGCATCGTCAACGCGCTCGCGCACGCACATCGGCAGGTGGTCGCTTGCCGCCAGGCGATCCTGCGCCAACGGCTCGCGATCGCGGACCTCGAGCGCAGCGGCCACGACACCTACGATGCACGCCTGCTGTTGGCAAAGTTCGAAACCAAGCAGGACCTGAGCTTGCGCGAACGCGACCGGCTCCTCGACAGACTGGCGTCGGCACCCGCTCGGCAGGCCCCGCAGATCGCGCCCCCGTAGGGAGCGCGCCGGGCCCACCGGTCGGAATTCGTTCTCCGGCGCGCGGCGCATCCGTTGCCGGCTGCCCGAACGGCTCGAAAACGAGCCGATTCGGTGGCCTGGGCGCACGCCGACGCCCCTCGTCGGCGCGGTCCACGACCCCGGTCGGGTCGGCAGCGCCCAAAATGCCTGGAAACAAGGGAGTCCGGCGTCCCAACCGTGACCGTTCCGAATACTCCGCAAGGGGCATCGCGCCGGACGGCCGTCTCTGCCTCGCGATTACCGGCGTCCAGGAACGACGACGGCCGTTTCGGCCGCAGGCTTTCCGCGGCTCGGGAATCCAAGCCTCAACCCGAAAAACGACTTGCCGGTTTCGGCCAGCCGATCCGGCATCGCCACCGACGTTCGGCGGCAAAGCGCTGTTCCGCGTGAATCCCTGCTGCCAGACGACAAATTGTGCGATGGCGGGCCGTCCCGGCCCGATGAAAATCGGGTCCATAATACATGATCGGTTTGTGGCAGCGTCAGATCGCCCACCTGTAATCGGGTGCGCATGCCAACCTGCCAAGCCGTCGCCTGATCTCGAAGCGCGAAATCCCGGCTGCGTTCGGGCCCGCCGGGGCCGATTTTCAGCGGCAATTCAGCGGCAATTCGCCGGCAAATCGGTTCCTGGAAATCACTCCCTGGCGCGCCTCCCGCGCCTGCCCCAATCGCAATTCCGACACCATCCGCGCCCACGCCCCCACGAAGCGATGTGTGAATCCAGCACACAGGGCCATTGATTCAGTGGATTCTTGCCCTAGTGTAGCGCGTAGACGCGGCTGAACGTGGCGTTCATCCCCGTTCTGAAATAGTGTACCTCATCACGAATCACCAAGCGGGGGACCAAAAGTGCCGAATTATCTGACCAAATCGCAGCTCGTCGAAAAGATCAACGAGCAGCACAGCGACCTCACCAAAAAGGACGTCAAGGGCATTCTCGAGACGCTCGCGGCCATCGGCTACAAGGAACTGAAGAAGACCGGCGCCTTCGTGGTTCCCGGGCTCGTCAAGTGCGTCGTCATCAAGAAGCCGGCCACCAAGGCCCGCAAAGGGACGAACCCCTTCACCGGAGAGCCGATGACCTTCAAGGCCAAGCCGGCGCGGAAGATCGTCAGGGCGCGTCCCGTCAAGGCGGCCAAGGACGCCGTTTGACGGCCCGGCAGGGGTTTTACGACGCAGAGCGTCTTTGTGGCAGGCTCGGCCGTCAGCGGCCGGGCCTTTTCGTTTGGCTTCGCCGATTTGGTCCGGCCGGCTCTCACGCGGCGCCGCCGTCAGCAGAACACGACATGGTCAAGTCGGACGGCGTGTGACTGGGCGTCCGGCAAGCGGCCGTCGCCTATCCGAGACTGCGCGCCCCGAACGCCGGCTTCCCCCGCCAGAGCGCGCAGCCGAGAGCCCCGGCCACGGAGGCCGGTTATTCGTACATACCTATTTTGCCGGTATCGCCGCGATCGGATCAAAGCGCGCGCACGGCGCCTCGCCGGCCTCCATCCGCCGGGCTCGTCACACATGGGCGTTTGCGACCGGGAAGGGCCCGGACGCCGCTTCAGGCCGGCGGCGCGCGACGCAAATTATATGCGCAGGCGAGCCCGACAATGATGAGCATGGGGCCGGTGCACAACACCGTCGCGGTGAGCCCGACGGTGGGAAGCGCGAGCCCGTAGACGAGCGGCCCGAGCGCCTGACCGAGAAAGAAGAACGACCCGTGCAGCGCCGTCGCCGTACTGCGACCGGTTGCCGACAGTTCGGTCGCGTAGACCTGAATGACGCCATGCAACGAATAGAAGCCCAGACCCAGCACGGCGAAGATCAAGACCTCGAATTGCCACGGCAGCCGCAGCGCGACCGCCATCAGCCCGAGCCCCATGGCGAGGCCACCCGCCAACATCAGTTTCTGCTCGCCCAAGGTCTTGAGCAGGACCCGCAAGAGCAGGACGTAGGCGATGCCGCCCATTCCCATGCCGGACAGCACCAGCCCGGCGATCGAGGCGCGCTCCTCGCCGACCTGATGCAGCAGCAGCGCGACGTAGGGAAACAGGCCGAACAGGCAGACCGCCTCGATCACCACGCCGCCGTAACAGAACTTCGCCAGCGGATTGCGGAAGATCTCCCGGTAGGTTGCCGGTAGCGCGGCGATCCCCCCCGGGGTGGGCGGCGCGGTGACGACGCCGCGATAGCCGATCGCGGCGGCGACCAGCGCGACCAGCGCCAGCGCCGCCATGACGGAGAACCCGCCGCGCCATCCGAGCAGGTCCGAGACGGCGCCGATCGTCGGCGAACCCAGGAGGTTTCCGATCGTGGCAGCGGCGAGCAGGCGGCTGACGGCGAACTGGCGCTGTGCCACCGGCACGAGGTCGCCACAGATCGCCAGCGCGATCGGAAACACGCCGCCGGCGAACATGCCGGACAGGATGCGCAGCGTCAGCAGGGCCGGGAAACTGGTCGCGAAACAGGACGCCACCGCGGTCACCACCAGCGCCACCAGCGACATGGTCATCAGCTTGGTCTTGCCGAACAGATCGGCGCAGGCGCCGAGCGCCGGCTGCACCAGCGCGTAGGGAAGCGCGAATCCGGTCGCCAGCAGCGCGACCTTGGCGGGGTCGGCCTCCAGATCGGCGGCGATCTGCGGGATCATCGGGTCGACGGCCCGGACGAAAACACTGCTGGCCAGGATGCCCAGCATGGCGATGCCCAGAACGTGCGCAACCGATGCTCGGGGAGAAGAGGGCTGAGTCATGTCGAAGCAGGTTCGTTGCCCGATGCTTCTACACGACCTTGCGCGCGCGACCAGAGGGACACGCGCGGGTTTCGTCGATCAATAGTCGATCATTCGCCTGCGGCGGCCCTCGGCCCACCCCGACATACCAGGCCGCCCCCGTATCGTTCTTGCGTCACCCGCGGAGAGCCCGGCGGGTTTCCATCGACCCTCCGGTCCGCAACGCTATCCGCGGGCTTGACCGCCACCAGCCGATCCGCCGACGGCACGCGAGCCTCAGGTCACCCGCCGGCGCGCCGCGACCATGCCCCATACCAGCAGAACGATGACCGCGCCGACGACCGCGCCGACGAGGCCGGCCCCCTGCCCCGGACCGTACCAGCCGATCGCCTGCCCCAGAAACGTCGCGACCAGGGCGCCGACGATGCCCAGAACGGTGGTGAGCACGAAGCCGGACGGCTCGTTGCCGCCGGGTGCGATGAACTTGGCGATGACGCCCGCCACGAACCCGATGATGATCGTCCAAACGATATGCATGTGAAAGCTCCCGAATGTCCCGCGATCGCAGAGAGAACGACGTGGCGGATTTCCGGTTCCCCGCCCGGACGCGAACGGCCCCGCTCACGCCGGGGCCGTTCGTGGGTCACCGAAACGCAGGTCACCTGCTGTAGTTGAAACGCGGCATCGACTGGAGCTGGTCCTTGGTTATGTCGAGGACCGCATGGTCGGGGTAGTTCTTCTTGGTGTTCGACGCCATGCCGGTTGCGTTGGGGGACCCGGAACCGCTGGTCGCGGTCGTCGACGGCGCCGGCTGATCCGAGAATTTCAGTTCGGAAAAGTTCACCGCGACGTCATGCTCGCCGAGGCCGAGAAAGCCGCCGACCCCGAGCACCGCTTTGTCGATCTTGCCGCTCTTGTCCATCATCAGCTCTTTGACGTCGCCGATTTTCTCGTTTCGGTTGTCGTAGACGTCGAGGCCGAGCAACTGAGACGCTTGCCACTGGCCGGTGCTCGACGCATTGATCTGCCGTTGCGCATCCGCGGAAGTTTGTGCCAGCGCGGGCGCCAGCGTCAGCGTGGAACCGATCAGGGCGGCGGCGACAAATTTCGTCATCATGGAACTCCTCCTTCATGTGATCTCGGGCGTCACGTGATCTCGGAGAAGAACGCGAAAGGTCGGCGTTTGATCCATGGTTCCGGCGTGGCGCCTCGCCCGGCTCGGCAGGCATCCGCGCGACCGATCCGTGTTGCACCACACGCTACGCGACCGGACACATCTGGTGCGCGGCGACGGTCCGCGGTCACGGCGACCGCTTGGCCGCTGCGGGAACTCCGGCACCGCGCCTTGATGCGATCAACGACGCCGCATAGGATGACGGCAAGGGCGAGGAAAACGCTTTGGTCCAGGAGGGCGCCAATGAAGGCCGCCGGCGACGTCGCCGACACCGCGACGCTACGGTCTGTTTTCCCGAACTGCCCCCGATGCACCGCGACCTTGATCGCCGCGGCAGCCTCCGAGCACGTCAGCGAACTGCAGGTGCGCCATCTGTGGTCGTGCGACGCCTGCGGCCACGCATTCGTTACGTCGGTGCGACTGTCGGCCAGCGAACGGATCGTCAGCGGATAGAAGAGCGGCGTTCCGCAGGCCGTCCGCTCGTTCGCGTCGTGGTCTGCGGGGTGACTTCGCCCCCGCACCGATCGGCTCGACATGATCCGGCCGGCGCCCGCGTTTTCTGCTCCGTCGCCCTCGGCCGTCGCCGGTTCGCGAATCCATGCTTGGGCGGGCGTGCCGACCTTGCGGAAGGCAACGGACGACACCAGCGATGCGCGAAAAGGCGATCTCCTGCTCGCCGGGTTCGATTGCGCAGGCGCCCGACCGCAAAGGACTTGAAAACCACGGTGCCGAAAACCGTGGCCGGCACCCGACCGTGGCAGTCCGGCATCTTGTCAGGACGCGATTTTTCCGGGAAACCGATGTCCGCCCCCGGAGAACAACGCGTTAGTGTCCCGGTTCCGACGGTGGTGTCCGTTCGCGGCCTGCTCGGTACGAACCTCGGAACCGAAAGGATACTGGTAACTCCACGATGCTAGTGTGGTTTTGGATTTGACGTCCCGATGAGGAGCGCGCCGCAAGCGTGATCGGAACGGCAAATCCACCACACGAGAGTCCGAATAGTCCGACTCGCCGAGCGCCGACCACAAGCGGAATCCGAACCCAAATGCTCAAGACCCTGATGACCACGCGGCGTTTCGCGCCGCTTTTCTGGTGCCAGTTCTTCAGCGCGTTCAATGACAATTTCCTGAAGAATTCCCTGGTCTTCCTCATCCTGTTCAAAATGGCGGGGTCGCATTCGGAGGCGCTGATCACGCTGGCCACGGCGGTCTTCATGCTGCCGTTTTTCATCCTGTCGGCGATCGGCGGCGAAGTCGCCGATCGCTACGACAAGGCAGTGATCGCGGCACGGCTCAAACTGGTCGAAATTGCCGTCGCAGGTATTGCCGTATTCGGTTTCTGGAGCCATTCGGTTCCTGTTTTATTCCTGGCCCTGTTCGGATTCGGGGTCATCGCCGCGCTGTTCGGGCCGATCAAGTACGGCATCCTGCCCGACCATCTCGCCCATTCGGAACTGCCGACCGGAAACGCGCTGGTCGAGACCGCGACCTTCATCGCCATCCTGGCCGGCACCATTGTCGGCGGGCTTGCGGCCAAGGACGGCGGTGACCCTGCGACGTTTGCCGGCATGATGATGGTGTTCGCATTGCTGTGCTGGGGGTTCGCCACCTTCATTCCCCGCACCGGCTCGGGCGCGCCCGACCTGCAAATCGATCGCAACATCCTGCGTTCGACCTTCAAACTGCTGATCGAGCTCAAGGGAGAACCGCGCCTGTGGTGGGGCGGCCTGGTCACGAGCTGGTTCTGGGTGATCGGCGGCGTGGCGCTGTCGCTGCTGCCGCCGCTGGTCAAGAACGTGCTCGGAGCCTCGGAGGAGAGCGTGACGGCTTTCCTGGCGATTTTCTCGATCGCCATCGGGGTCGGTTCGGGTCTGGCGTCGTGGCTGGCGCATGGACGCATCATGCTGGCGCCGACGCTGGTCGCGGCGGTGCTGCTCGGCCTGTTTTCGCTCGATCTCGGCTGGGCGACCAGCGGGCTCGAGGCCGGTGCCGCCGGACGCAGCTTCGCCGAGGTGATTGCCTCCGTGCACGGCCTGCGCATCGCCGTCGACCTCGCCGGCCTGGCGGTCGCCGGCGGCCTGTTCATCGTTCCCACCTTCTCGGCCATCCAGGCCTGGGCCGGCGCCGACCGCCGCGCCCGCGTGGTCGCCGCCGTCAACGTGCTCACTGCCGCGTTCATGGTCGCGTCCGGGATCGCGGTGTCGCTGGTGCAGGCGGCCGGACTTCCGGCACTGCCGGTCGTTCCGAGGACCGCGCCCGACGAGGCCCGTCGGACCTCGATGTAATAGCAGGCGACGCCCGCGCCGTTGCTCGCGATC
>JAVBUK010000259.1:0-3661 GCA_031555345.1 Xanthobacteraceae bacterium
CTGGGTCGCGATGGTCCGTTTCCAGGCCGGCCATGCGACGTCGTGGGGCGGCAAGGATCTGCGCATGATGGACCACTTCCAGGCGGGTCCGACGATCGTGCGCGGCTTTGCCCCGGCCGGGTTCGGGCCGCGTGACCTGACCTACGGGTCCAACCTCGACCCGCTCGGTGGGTCGATGTACTGGGCCGCGACTGTCGAACTGCAGACGCCGCTTTACTTCGCTCCCAAGGACTTCGGCATGCGGCTCGCCTTCTTCCACGACGTCGGCATGCTGTGGGACTACCAGGGGCCGACCAGTTGGGCCGAGAAGGGCATCTATATGACCACCTGCCCGGAGACGACCTTCTCGGGTGCGGTTCCGGCGCCGCTGTGCAACGACACCAAGATCCGGGCGTCGGTCGGTATGGGCCTGATCTGGGACTCGCCGTTCGGACCGCTGCGCTTCGATCTCGCCTATCCGTATTCGAAGCAGGGTTACGATCACACCCAGATCTTCCGGTTCGGCGGCGGAACCAAGTTCTAGCCACAGGGGGCGCGATCCCGAACCGCGGGTCGCGCCTTCCTGACGGCCGGGCGTGGCGAGACGCCGGGGCATGATTCCGCGACGGCGCCTCCGGCTTTCGCAAAAGATCATGTTCCGCCAGGAAGTTGGAACGGGGTGATGTTCGTCGCAAAAGCCGTCCCCGCGCCGGCGGGGTCGGCTTTTTGATCTGCGGCCTGGGTTGCGTCCCGCGCCGGCATTGGCCACAAAGCAGGCGGCATGACCGATCCGCTGTTTTTCAACATTTCCGCCGGGCTGACGGTGGCCGAGATCGTTGCTTTGACCGGGGCGACGCCCTTGGCCGGGGCGCGGCTCGACCGGCGCATCACCGGCGTGGCGCCGATCGACCTGGCCGGGCCCGACGATCTCGTGTTTGCCGACAAGCCGAAGTTTGCGCCGCAACTGGCGGCCACGCGCGCCGGTGCGTGCCTGGTATCGCCGCGTCTGGCCGGCGTCACCGCGGAGCGGACCAGCCTGCTGCGCACCAAGGGACCCTACAATGCGTTCGTGACGGTGGCTCGCGCGCTGTTTCCCGATGCGTTGCGGCCGTCTTCGTTGTTTTCCGTGCAAGGCGCCGCGTCCGGCACCTTCATCGACGCCGCGGCGAGGTTGGAAAACGGTGTCACGGTCGACCCCGGTGCGGTGATCGGGCCAGCGGCCGAGATCGGCGCCGGAACGATCATCGGCGCCAACGCGGTGATCGGGCCGCAGGTTCGGATCGGCCGGAACTGCGCCATCGGCCCCGGTGCCTCGGTCACCCATGCGCTGATCGGCGATCGCGTGGTCATCCATGCGGGAGCGCGGATCGGCCAGGACGGGTTCGGTTATGTTCCGGGGGCCAGGGGCCACATGAAAATTCCCCAGCTCGGCCGGGTCATCATCCAGGACGACGTCGAGATCGGCGCCAACACCGCGATCGATCGCGGCGGTGGTCGCGACACCGTCATCGGCGAGGGGACCAAGATCGATAATCTGGTGCAGATTGCCCACAATGTGTCGATCGGGCGGCACTGCATCGTGGCTGCGCAATGTGGTGTCGCCGGCAGTTGCGTGATCGAGGATTATGCGATGATGGGCGGTCAGGTCGGACTCGCCGATCACGTGACGGTCGGTGCCGGCGCGATGCTCGCCGGCCGCTCCGGTGTGTTCGGCGAGGTGCCGGCCGGCGCCCGGTGGGGCGGACATCCGGCGCGGCCGATGCGCGACTGGCTGCGCGGCGAGGCGATGCTGCGACGAATGACCAGGGAACGCGGCGGCGCCGCCGGCGACCGCGACGACAGCGAAGACGAGGGGCGGGAATGAGCGCAGACAACGGCGAGACGCTCGATGCGGTCGGAATAGTCGAAATCCTGCAGGCGTTGCCGCACCGGTATCCATTCCTTCTGGTCGACCGCATCGTCGGCATCAAAGGCGACGAGTGCGGTGTCGGGATCAAGAACGTGACCGCCAACGAGCCGCAATTCCTCGGTCATTTTCCCAATCGTCCGGTGATGCCGGGAGTTCTGGTGATCGAGGGCATGGCGCAGACCGCGGGCGTGCTGTGCATCCGGGCGCTCGGGCCGGCGGCGCGCCCCAATCTGGTGTATTTCCTGACGATCGATAAGGCCAAGTTCCGCAAGCCCGCGGTTCCCGGCGACACGATCGAGTATCACATGCGCAAGCTGTCGCGGCGCAAGAACATGTGGTGGTTCCGCGGCGAGGCCAAGGTTCAGGGCACCCTGATCGCCGAAGCCGAACTCGGCGCCATGTTGACGGAGGCATAGGTTGTGAGTGCGATCGACCCGACGGCACGGGTGGCGGAAGGCGCCACCATCGCGGCGGATGCCGAGATCGGACCGTTCTGCGTGATTGGCCCGGACGTCAGGATCGCGTCGGGGGTCAGGCTGCTGTCGCACGTCAACGTCGCCGGCGTCACCGAGATCGGCGCGCGCACGATCGTGCATCCGTTCGCCTCGCTGGGGACCCCGCCGCAGTCGGTGCATTACAAGGGCGAGCCGACGCGACTGGTCATCGGTGCCGATTGCCGCATCCGCGAACACGTCACCGCCAACACCGGAACGGTCGACGGTGGCGGCGTCACCACCATCGGCGACGACTGCTTCCTGATGGCCGGCGCCCATGTCGCCCATGATTGCCATGTCGGCGATCACGTCGCCATGGCCAACAATTCGGTCCTCGGCGGTCACGTCGAAGTGGGCGATTACGTGTTCCTGGGCGGTCATTGCGCCGTGCATCAGTTCTGCCGCATCGGCGAAAGCGCCATGGTGTCGGGCTTCTCCGCCGTCAAGGAGGACGTCATCCCATTCGGGTTCGTGGTCGATCCGATGGGACGCCTCGGCGGGATCAACGTCGTCGGCATGAAGCGTCGCGGTTTCGCCAAAGCCGACCTGCACGTGGTGCGACGCGCGTTCCTCGACATGTTCCAGGGGACCGGGACGTTCGCCGAACGGGTCGAGCGGGTGGCCGGCGCGCCCGGGCGGCCGGCCGCGGTCGACAAGATGGTGACGTTCATCCGCGCGGCCAAACGCCCGGTCATGATGCTGCGCAAGCGCGGCGATTACAATTACGAGGCGTGACTGCCGCGCCCGCGAGATTTCGATCATGACCGCAACGTCCGTCCCCGAGCCGGCCAACGACGCTGCGCTCGGCATTATCTGTGGCGGCGGCGTCATCCCCCGCACGGTCGCCGAGGCGGTGCGCCGCAACGGCCGCCGCGTCGTCTTGTTCGCGTTGCGCGGATGGGCCGAGCCGCAGGTCGTGGAGGCGTTTCCCCATCACTGGATCGCGCTCGGCCAGGTCGGACGTTTTCTCACCCTGGCGCGCGACGAGGGCTGCCGCGACATCGTGATGATCGGGACCCTCCTGCGTCCGGCCTTGCGTGACATTCGCCTCGACTGGGCCACGATACGCTATCTGCCGCGGGTGGCGGCCTTGCTCAGGGGCGGCGACGATCGGCTGATTGCCGGCGTCGGGCGCATCCTAGAGGAACACGGGTTTCGCCTGGTCGGCTCCCATGAGGTCGCACCGGAGATTCTGGTCCCCGCGGGCGCGCTCACCCGCCGCACCCCGTCGGCGCGCGACCACAGCGACATTGCCCGGGCCCTCGCCGTGATCGAGGCG
>JAVBUK010000534.1:0-3012 GCA_031555345.1 Xanthobacteraceae bacterium
GATCGCCTCCTCGCCGGTCGCCGCCATCGGCGACAGCAGGATCTTGATGTCCTCCTGGGTGTAACCGAACGCCTGTTGGCGATCGAGCAGCGACATGTCGGACGGCGGTGCGCCGCGCGCGGCGTGCGGCAGATCCTCGAGCACGATCTGGGTACGCGCGAGCCATTCGCGGTAGGGATGGCTCGTCGCCAGCGCGGTCTTGATCTCCTCGTCGGGGATGAGGCGTCCCTCCTCGAGATCGACCAGCAGCATCTTGCCCGGCTGCAGCCGCCACTTGGTGACGATCTCGCTCTCCGGAATCGGCAACACGCCCATCTCGGACGCCATGATGATGCGTCCGTCGCGGGTGACGAAGTAGCGCGCGGGCCGCAGTCCGTTGCGGTCGAGGGTGGCGCCGATCTGGCGGCCGTCGGTGAACGCGATGGCGGCCGGGCCGTCCCATGGCTCCATCAGGGCGGCGTTGTACTCGTAGAAGGCGCGCCGATCCTCGTCCATCAGCGGATTGCCGGCCCACGCCTCGGGAATCAGCATCATCACCGCGTGGGCCAGCGGATAGCCGCCGTGTACCAGGAATTCCAGCGCGTTGTCGAAGCACGCGGTGTCCGACTGACCTTCGTAGGAGATCGGCCACAGCCGGGAGATCTGGTCGCCGTACAGCGGCGAGTGCGCGGTCGCCTGCCGCGCCGCCATCCAGTTGTTGTTGCCGCGCAGCGTGTTGATCTCGCCGTTGTGGGCGATCATCCGGTACGGGTGGGCGAGCGACCAGGTCGGGAACGTGTTGGTGGAGAAGCGCTGATGCACCAGGGCGAGCGCGCTCTCGAAGTCCGGATCGTGCAGATCGGGATAATAGGTTTCGAGCTGGTCGGCCAGGAACATGCCCTTGTAGATCACCGTCCGGCACGAGATCGAAACCGGATAGTAGCCCGACGTGCGCCGTTCGCGGCGGCCGTACAGGGTGCCCGAAATGGTCTTGCGCAGCAGATAGAGCCGGCGCTCGAATTCGTCGGGCGACCACCTGGCGTCGCCCCGGCTGATGAACAGCTGAACATGGACCGGCGCGGTCGGGATCACCGATGCGCCGAGCGTCGTATCGTCGGTGGGAACGTCGCGCCAGCCGAGCAGGCGCATGCCGGCGCGCGCGATCTCGTCGGCCCACACCCCCATGATCTCGCGCCGCCACGCCTCGTCGTGCGGCAGGAACAGGGCTCCGATCGCGTATTCGCCGGGGGCCGGCAGTGTGAAACCGAGCTCGGCGGCCTTGTTGGCGAAGAACCGGTGCGGAATCTGCACCAGGATGCCGGCGCCGTCGCCCGCGCGCGGGTCGGCTCCGACCGCGCCGCGGTGCTCGAGATTGACCAGGATGGTCAAGGCGTCTTCGATGATCTGGTGCGACTTGCGACCCTTGATGTCGGCGATGAAGCCGACGCCGCATGAATCCTTGTCGCGTGCCGGGTCGTAGAGTCCGCGGGCCGGCGGCACGCCGGGATCGGCGTGGGGATTGCAGGTTGCCGGGTCATCGGCACCGTCGTTGCGCGATCGCTGTCCGCCGATCCTGTCGAGCTCTGACACGCTCATTTCGACCTCGCCTTGTTCTGGCAGCCCTGGCGACCCCGTGCGCACCGACACAACGCCGCCGCGTCCCCAGGCGCTCCGGCAGGTCGACGCACCGTTGTGTCGACGGGCGGCCCGTTCGCAGCCGCAGTACGGCGTGTGCGGGTGGCCGCTCGTTTGGGCGCTGTGCGATTCGCGAATGCGCCAGCCCCATTCGTGGTGGATGCCCCGGGAAAAGGGCCGCCAACTGGGTCAGTATTGCTGTCCTAACCGACCATGCCAAAATTCTGTCACGGAAACAAGGTTGCGCAACGTAAATAATTGTTCAGACCGACAGCAAGTTTCCGGTTTGATGCAAAAATAGTAATAAACGGTCGTTTTGTTGGCGACTAGCGCAATTAAACTGCTGATTACCCGAAGTGAGGTACCTTAGGGTGTCGAGATCGTGCGGGCCACGAAGGCCGGGCGCCGACTGGAGTCGGGGTGGCGGAAACGACACCACAGCACCGTCGGCGCTGAAGACGCAAGCCGATCGCCCGCGACCCGTGCTGCGACAAACAAAAAGCGCCCCGGAGATCCGGGGCGCCCAGTCGCCGCCAATTCACTGGCGCACAGACGCGCTTCTGGTGGCGCGTCTTGCAGTCCGCTCAAGCGGCCTTGGCGTCGATCACCCGCGCCGTCCCGCCCTTGATCGGGATCTGGCGCGGCTTCATCGCCTCGGGAACCTCGCGCACGAGTTCGACGTGCAGCAGGCCATTCTCGAGGGAGGCGCCTCTGACTTCCACGTGGTCGGCAAGCTGGAAGGTTCGCTCGAAGGCGCGGGCCGCGATGCCCTGGTAGAGCAGTTCGCCGCTCTTTTCGTCGTTTTTCGGCGTCTTCTCGCCCCTGATGGTCAGCGTGTTCACCTTGGCCTCGAGCGAGAGGTCCGCGTCGGAGAATCCGGCGACCGCCAGCGTGATCCGATAGGCATTCTCGCCGGTCCGCTCGATATTGTAGGGGGGGTAGCTCGGGCTGGCGCCATCGAATCCGGTGCTTTGGTCGAGCATCGAGAACAGGCGGTCGAAGCCGATGGTGGAACGAGAGAGGGGAGCAAGATCAAACGTACGCATGGCATATCCTCCTTCGGTTGAGCGACATGCGATCGGTCCGCCCGATGGGCCGGATCCGTCAGGTGCGCCGCCGAATGGCCGGCGCATTCCGGATATGGGTCGGTAGCCGCGGCTTCGCAAGAGGCGGGAACCTGAAGCTGCCTAGACGCATATCCGGCCGGGAGCGCTGGCCAAACCGGATTGCGCCGGTCGGAGTATTGGCATGAAAATACCATGAACGTGGTATTTAACAGCCGTTCATGAACGCTGGCGCATACCAGGGTTGTCGATGGAGCGAGCGTCCCGGTTCCGACGTTCGGTTCCGTTTGCAGCCCGCTCGGGACGACCGTCGGAACCGCCAGGACGCTCGTAA